>CAZXTH010000072.1:0-11832 GCA_964643585.1 uncultured Pseudoalteromonadaceae bacterium | reverse complement strand
CTGGATTCAGGATCAGGAATACCGGGACCCAGAAACAGGCCAGTTATTTGATAGGGCCGCACTGAACGCCGAATTGGAAAAAATTGAAAAACCGGCAGGGATCAGTAACCCAAAAGATTTTCGCAATGAAATCGTCAATTTTGTTCTACGGGCCAAAGCCAAAAATAATGGTAAAAACCCGCTATGGACCAGCTATGAAAAACTACGGACAGTGATTGAGAAAAAAATGTTCTCCAGTACAGAAGAATTACTGCCTGTCATCTCATTTAACGCCAAAACTTCAACCGAAGATCAGAAAAAACACGATGACTTTGTTAACCGTATGATGGAAAAAGGCTATACCCGCAAGCAGGTCAGGTTGCTGTCAGAATGGTATTTACGGGTACGTAAATCACAATAAGTAACCCGGAGGCAGTATGGCGCATTTCATTGACAGACGTCTTAACGGCAAAAACAAGAGTGCAGTTAACCGGCAGCGTTTTATCCGCCGCTATAAACAGCAGATAAAAAAAGCAGTATCTGATGCAGTCAGTCGCCGCAGTGTCACAGACATCAGTAGCGGAGAAAGCATCACCCTGCCGGCCAGAGATATTACAGAGCCTTTTTTTCATCAGGGGCAAGGTGGTAAACGCCAGCAGGTACATCCTGGCAATGATCAGTTCAGCCAGGGAGACAGAATAAAGCGACCGCTTGGCGGACAAGGCGATGGCAGCGGCAATGAGGCCAGTCAGGATGGAGAGGGCTCAGATGATTTTGTGTTCTCGATATCAAAAGATGAATATCTGGATCTGTTATTTGAGGATCTGGAACTGCCAAACCTGCGTAAAAACCAGCTGGATAAATTGATGCAGTATAAAACTGTCCGGGCAGGTTACCGGGCCGAAGGCATTCCCAGTAATATAGATATTGTCCGTTCATTGCGGGGCTCCCTCGCCAGGCGGATTGCCATGACCGCAGATAAAAAACATCAACTGGAAGATCTGGAGCAACAACTTACTGACCTGGAACAAGAACCCGTGCCAGATCAATCGCTGCTACATCAGTTGCAGGCTGAAATTGCTGAATTACGTCAGCGCATTGCTGCGGTGCCATTTATCGACAGTTTTGATCTGCGTTTCCGTAATTATCAGAAACGTCCAGAGCCCACCAGCAAAGCTGTTATGTTCTGTCTGATGGATGTTTCCGGCTCCATGGACCAGCCAACCAAAGACATGGCCAAGCGGTTCTATATTTTGCTTTATCTGTTCCTCAGCCGTAGCTACAAGAATGTAGAAGTCGTCTATATCCGCCACCATACCCAGGCTAAAGAAGTAGATGAACAGGAGTTTTTTTACTCACAGGAAACCGGCGGCACCATTGTTTCAAGTGCGCTGAAAATGATGCATGACATCATTCAGGAGCGCTATAACCCTGTTGAGTGGAATATCTATGCAGCCCAGGCCTCTGATGGTGATAACTGGACAGATGACAGCCCGCTTTGTGCAGAACTGCTGGCCAATAAGCTATTACCGGCTGTGCGTTATTACGCTTATATCGAAATCACGCCCAGGGCACATCAGAGCCTGTGGTACGAATATGAAAAGCTGCTATCACAATTCGATAATTTTGCTATCCAGCCTATACGGGAAGTCATTGATATTTACCCTGTATTTCGTGAGTTATTTAAAAAGCAGGCTGCGTAGGAGGCATCATGGGTACAGCAAAAAAACATCGTAATACCTGCCTGCCTGATGGGCCAGACTGGAGCTTTGAACTGCTGGAAAGTTACCATCAGGAAATTGCCAGAGTAGCGTCTTTGTATCAACTGGATACTTACCCGAATCAGATTGAAGTGATTACCGCAGAACAAATGATGGATGCGTACTCCAGTGTCGGCATGCCCATTGGTTATAATCACTGGTCTTACGGCAAAAAATTTATTCAGACAGAACAACACTATAAACGTGGCTATATGGGGCTGGCCTATGAAATAGTGATTAACTCTAACCCCTGTATTGCCTACCTGATGGAAGAGAATACCCTGCCAATGCAGGCTCTGGTGATGGCACATGCCTGCTACGGCCATAACTCTTTTTTCAAAAATAATTACCTGTTCCGAACCTGGACGGATGCAGATTCGATCATTGATTATCTGGTCTTTGCCCGGAAATACATTAGCGAATGCGAAGAAAAATATGGTATCGGTGAAGTAGAAGACATTCTCGACTCCTGTCACGCACTGATGAATTACGGTGTAGATCGCTATAAACGGCCACAGAAACTGTCACTGGATACCGAGCAGAAACGGCAGCAGGAACGAGAAGAGTATTTGCAGTCTCAGGTTAATGCACTGTGGCGAACCATTCCGGTAAAAGAGCAAAACTCTGAGGCAGAAGACATCCGCTTTCCTGACGAACCCCAGGAAAACCTGCTGTACTTTATAGAGAAAAATGCTCCGCTACTTAAACCATGGCAACGTGAAATTGTTCGGATAGTCCGTAAAATATCGCAATATTTTTACCCGCAAAAACAAACCCAGGTCATGAATGAAGGATGGGCAACGTTCTGGCATTACACCTTACTGCAGCATTTATATGATGAAGGGAAAGTCAGCGATCGCTTTATTCTTGAAGTGCTGCACAGCCACACGAATGTTGTTGCTCAACCAGATTACAACAGCCGCTATTATTCAGGAATAAACCCCTACGCACTGGGGTTTGCTATGTTTACCGACTTGCGGCGGATTTGTGAACACCCAACGGCTGAAGACCGGGAATGGTTTCCTGACATTGCAGGCAGCCCCTGGCTGGACACACTCCATTTTGCGATGCAAAACTTCAAAGATGAAAGCTTCATCAGCCAGTATCTGTCTCCCAAGGTTATACGTGATTTTCACTTGTTCGCAATCACAGATGATGACACAGAAAACACACTGGAAGTCACAGCAATTCATAATGCAGAAGGCTATCAGCGCATCCGTCAGATTATTTCAGCACAATACAATCTGAGCCAGATAGAACCCAATATTCAGGTTTACAATGTTGATCGTAATGGGGATCGTTCTCTTACTCTGCATTACATTCCGCAGAATAGAGTTCCTTTAGCTGACAATTACGGGCAGGTATTAAAACATTTGCACCGGTTATGGGGATTTACCGTGCATTTAGAACAGCAAAATGAAAATGGAAATCTGCAACACCTGCAGAGTTGCCCGCAACCGGGAGTAAATCAATCTCACTAAGGCTGATAAATTGTGATGCGGTTACGGCCATCAACCTTTGACTGATATAGCGCTTTATCGGCAGCTTCAAGCCATTGACGGGTATTTGCCATTTCAGGAAGACACTCAGCAAGGCCCAGGCTGACTGTTACATTAAGCTGTTGATCATTATAGCGTATCGGGCTTTGCTCTACAGAACGGCGCAACCGCTCGGCCAAGGCGGCTGCATGCGCTGCGGGTGTATCAACCAGCAAAATAGCATACTCTTCCCCGCCGTAACGCCCGGCAACATCAGTACTGCGTAATGCACTTTTAATTACATCAGCAACTTTCTGAATGACAATATCACCGGCTGTATGACCGTAAGTATCATTGATTCGCTTAAAATGATCGATATCACACATCAGCAATGTGCTCTGATGCTCATAACGTTGTACCCGTTTATACTCCTGTTCCAGAGCACTTTCCCAATGCCCACGGTTGTATAACTGAGTAAGAAAGTCCGTTTTGGACAAGGTTCGTAGCCGGCCATTCAGCGATTCAAGCTCAATTTTGCTGACGGCAATATCAGTTACATCATAAATAATAAAGCACAGATGCGTTACCTGTCCGCGAGTATCCGCCAGCGGAAAAATAGTGCAATTCTGATACATATATTCTGCAGAACTGGTAATAGGACGATAATTCTTAAAGCGGAAAATATAGGGCCGTTGCTCCCAAATGGTAAACGCACGGTTTTTCAGCAAAATAACCGGGTCACATTTGCGTCGCAACCAGTCTTCATCAATCTCAGAAAACAAATCAAACAAATAACGATCTCTTACCTGTCTGGGAGTCAGTCCACTGTGGTTTTCCATAAAACCATTCCAAACCTGTATACGGTAGTCACAATTAACAACTACCAGACCAACATCGACAGTCTGGAACATGTCCATCAACCAGTGAATCTCTGAAATGTCGACAGGCGTATTCGGCATAAATTAGTCTTCCAGTAAAAAGGCTACTTTGTTATTCAGGGTTTTCAGACTGTCTTCAGTAAACAATAACAATAGGTCACAGGTAATATTGTAATTCTCGATACCGTAACTTAATTCAACTGCCAGTGTTTTTTTCCAGCGCCTTATATTACTTTTAATCAGCTCACTCACCGCAGCATGCTGCCCCAGCACTACCGGATGCCCCTGACTAAAACTCATATCCAGCTGTTCTGAAATCCCTTTCAGCAGAGCTCCAATCAGGATATTGGCAATATCCATCAACAGCTCCAATTCTACTTTTACGGTTAATTCGCCATGATAGTTCATCAAGGCGGCAATATCTCTGAAACTGGAGTCATTCAGAATCAGTAAAGCTTCCCCTGACACTCCACCGCCAATGAACCCCTGACAAACAGCCGAAGTCGTGGATTTGTCCTCCACAGAAGCCAGAGCCATTCGCAATTCATTGACCTCAAGCAAATTGACATTCGGTATCGGCAACTTAACAAAAACATTTAGCAAACGAGCAAGTAAATTTCCTGCTTGCCCCATCGCAACATTTGCGATTTCCTGCAAAACATCACGCATTTCAGCACTGAGTTGATGAGTTCCCTCAACATGTATCTGCTGACTAGCCGTTTTTTTTACTACTGCAGGAACATCTATCAGTTGCTGCTGTAATTGCTGTAGCTTGGTGCTATCAACAGGCTTCTTAATAAAGTCTATTGCGCCAAGTGCCATAACCCGTTCGTAAGCTTCCGGCTGCACATCGCCGGAAACAACAATGACCCGGGTTGTCAGTTGCAGCTTACGTATTTCAGCCAGTACCTGATATCCGTCCATTACCGGCATGTTCAAATCAAGAAACAGCCAGTCTATCTGCTGAGTCTTTAAAACGTTCATCGCCTCTGCCCCATGACCGGCAAAAAGGATTTGCCAATCCTGCGGGCAAACTCTGGCCATCTGTTTCCGGGCCAGATTAGAATCATCACAGATTAAGGCAACTATTGTCATACTTTACTTACCCAATACGAAATTGCTCACAGTCTAGCCTGAAAAGCATCTTTAGCGCAGAAAATACGGTAAAATGCATATTGTCTATATTAAAATGCAAGTGAGTCATCTTTATTAAAGAGGTCATTTATATGTCTATATTATCCGGAGTACTGCGCCAGACAGTACTGCTGGCGGTTTTTGTCAGCTTCAGCAGTTTAGCCGTAGATACCACAGCGAAGCTGCCAGTCAGATTAAGTCAGGTAAAAGCTGGTAATCAGCCAGTAGAATTACTGGGAACAGAGCTGAAAACAGGCCAGAAAGCACCTGATTTTAAAGTTGTTGATGATGCATTTAAACCTGTCAGCCTCAGTAGTTTTCGCGGCAAAACAGTTTTGATCAGTGTAGTACCAAGTATCGATACCGGCGTTTGTTCATTGCAAACTAAACGATTTAATGAAGAAGTCAGTGCTTTGCCGGATGATGTCGTTATTCTGACAATCAGTACTGATTTACCTTTTGCCCAGAAACGCTATTGCCAGCAGGAGCAGGTGAATAATCTCTCTGTACTTTCTGATGCCGTGTGGCGTGATTTCGGTAGCAATTATGGCTTACTGATAAAGAATATGGGGTTGCTGACCCGTGCAGTTCTGATTATCGATAATAATGGTATGCTGGCCTATCAGCAGTTAGTTAGCCAGTTATCAGATGAGCCTGACTATACCGATGCCCTTCAGGCATTACAGCAATTGCTGAACAAAGAAAAAGCGTAAGTATTTCCCAGACTGCACTGGCCTTAGAATCAGTGCAGTAAAAAAATCTGCTAATAAAATCTCTTTCTTATATATTGTTCGCTTGAAATTTTCGCAGCTAGCCATATTAAAGGTTCAGATGGCCGGACACGGCATCTGAAACGCAGAGCATTCTGCACTGAAGCCCGTTCAATTGAAGGGCACAAAAACCTGATTTGCTATCTACATAAGGAATTAGTTATGACTAACTTAGATTTCACTCCATTCTATCGTTCATTTATTGGCTTCGATCATCTGGCTACCCTGATGGATGCTGCCGCCCGTAACGAAAAACAACCGGGCTATCCTCCATACAACATTGAGGTGACAGGTGAAGACCAATACCGTATTACAATGGCAGTTGCCGGCTTTGAAGAGCAGGAACTGTCAATTGAAACCGAACATAATACCTTGCTGGTAAAAGGGCAAAAAACCTCTAAAGATGAAGGCCGCCGCTTTGTCCATCAAGGTATTGCTGAACGCAACTTTGAGCGTAAATTCCAGTTATCTGATTATATCAAAGTAACCGGTGCCAGTATGAGTAATGGTTTGCTGCACATTGAGCTGGTACGAGAAGTACCTGAAGCCCTGAAGCCACGTAAAATATCGATTGGTCAGGGAGAGGCAAACCAGCTGCTGCATGGCACAAAACTGGCCGAAGCAGTTAACAGCTAAGCTAAATGATGTTTTGATATCATTCAGTCAAACAATAAAGCCCACGTTAGTGGGCTTTATTGTTTCAGCAAATAAAACTGAATTAACCTAATAATGCTTTAAGCTCAGCGCTAACCGCTTCTACGGCTTTAGTTCCATCAATATGATGATACTGAGTATTACCAGCATCTGCTTCTTTGCGGTAATAAGTTACCAGGCGGGCTGTTTGATCATGGTAAATAGCCAGACGCTTGCGTACGGTTTCTTCAACATCATCCGGACGAATAACCAATTCTTCACCGGTTACGTCATCTTTACCTTCGGTCTTCGGTGGATTGTAACGGATATGATATACACGCCCTGAAGCCGGATGCACACGACGGCCGCTCATACGCTCAACAATAACATCGTCCGGTACATCAAATTCGATAACATGATCAACCAGTACACCATTTTCTTTCATGGCATCAGCCTGAGGGATGGTACGAGGGAAACCGTCCAGTAAAAAACCTTTGCTGCAATCTGGTTTGTTAATCCGCTCTTTTACCAGCCCAATAATAATATCATCAGAAACCAGCTGCCCCGCATCCATGACTTCTTTGGCTGCCAACCCTAAAGGCGTGCCTTCTTTGATTGCAGCCCGCAGCATATCGCCGGTAGAAATTTGTGGGATCCCATATTGCTGCATCAGGAACTGAGCCTGAGTACCTTTTCCTGCACCTGGGGCGCCCAACAAAATAATGCGCATACCAACACCCTCGTGTTTTGGATTAATCCATTCGTTATAAAGCATGAATCTTTACATAATGTGCTTCATGAAACAAGAAATTTGTCGGTCAGCACAGCGGTAACTGTGGCTAAACAAGCCTTGTAGCAGAATAACAGCAAAAGACTGACTACAAGGCAGTTTTTGCTGTTGGAGTGCTCAAAAAACATCCTTGATAACAAACAAACTCAGACTAAAGTCTTGGTCAAACTTTAAAAACCCTGACCAGCGCTTTCAGTTGTTCTGCTAACTGCGCTAAAGCATCGCTTGCCTGTGAAGACTGCACAACATTTTCCTTCGTCTGACCGGCAATATCGCTAATCTGATGAAGATTACGATTGATATCACGCGACACTATGGTTTGTTGCTCAGTAGCACTGGCTATCTGCCGCGCGGTATCATTAATCAGTGATACTGCCTGCCGTATACTCTGTAATGCCAACCCAGCCTGGGCCGCTTTTTCGGCGGTCGTTTTGGTTGTTTGTTCACTGAGTAATGTGGCTTTCACTGCCCGGTCCGTCCCCGTTTGCAGCTTCTCAATCATTTGCTGTATTTCAGTAGTGGAATCTTTGGTTCTACTGGCCAGAGTTCTGACTTCATCAGCAACAACTGCAAAACCACGCCCGGACTCTCCGGCCCTGGCTGCTTCAATTGCTGCATTAAGCGCCAGCAGGTTTGTTTGCTCAGCAATGCTTTCAATGACCTGTAATATACTGCCAATCCTGTCACTGTCTTGTTTCAGTAGATGGATAATTTCAGCCGCCCTTGTAACCTCCTGCGCCAGATTATCCAGCTCTCCGACCGTTGAGGTAACAACCTGCTGACCATGCTGAGTTTCTTTATCTGCGGACTCTGCAGCATCTGCTGACTGAACTGTATTGCGGGCGACATCTTCCAGAGAGGTTGTCATTTCATTCATGGCAACAACAGAACTGTTTATCTCAGCATTCTGTTGCTCAATTCCAACGCGGGTATGCTCATTGATCTGTGATAGCTCTGTTGCAGCAGCTGCAACCTGTTCGGCATATGCACTAACCTGGCCAATCATTTGCCGCAAACTTCCTTGCATCCCACCTACCGATGCCAGCAAGCTGGCAGTGTCACCCTGTTTCAGGTTAATCGGTGTAGTAAGATCGCCCTGCGATACTTTATGAACGATATTGGCAGTATAATCCGGTTCACCACCCAACATCCGGGTAATATTGCTGACAAGGCGCATACAGACTACCGCCGCAATAACAATAACCACCAGCGATGTCAGCATCAACAAACGCATCATCTGATTGATATCGCTCAGAACAACCCGGGCATCGCTTTCAAGAACAAGCCCCCAGCCCAGCATAGGGATATAGCTATAGCTACCAATCACCTCTGCACTTGCAGCATTCTGATAATGCCCCGTTGCGCTTTGTCTGGCCCTGATACCTTCAGCGGCCATTGTCTGCAAAGGGCGGGTCATATCGGATACAGAATGGGCAGGAGTAATAGCCCGACCATCCTGGTCCAACAAATAGACTTCGGTATAATCATTATGGCTAAGCTCGCTGACTTTCTTAAAAATTGTGCTGAGCTGTACAGCACCGCGCAGCACAGCAATAACTCGGCCATCGTAAACCACAGGAATTGCAATCGTACTGACCTGATTACCTGTGGCTCTGGAAATAATCGGTTGTGAGAATACGGCTTCTCCCCGTATGCTCTGTTGAAACCAATCACGGTCTGCAACATTAAACGCCGTAGTTTCTGCCTCCGGTATAATGCGGGCAACTCCTTGTTGATAATCTACCCCGGCCAACCCCACACCTTGCGGACTAACCAGAAATACAGTGTCATAATTACCATGAGCCTGCACTATACTCCGCAAAAGCCGGGCTAGCTGATTAGTATCAAGCTGTCGTGCGGCATCAGTTTCCGCCAGAAAGCGTAGTTCATCCTGCCGAACCAATAGCCATTCTGTGAATGACTCAGCGCTCAGCTCACCGGTTGTTTCAAGTGTATTAAGTACCGATTTAGTATGTGAATACTTATATTCAACAAAAACCAGACTGGTAAGTATGATGATGGAAGTGATTAGCAGCGAAACGATGATAAAGGTCAGACGACCACCAAAACCAATAGCCCGCCACACTTTTGTTAAAGTACCCATTGCAACTCCTTAAAGCCTGACAACAGACTCTTGGAGTATAGAAGTTGTGGTACGTTGTGGAAGTATCAAAAAAGGAACAAGAGAAAATAAAACCTAAATAAAATAGTATGATACAGGTAATCTAACTTAAAAATCCCATTTAACTAACTTTTCTATACAAGATGAAGACTTGATAACAGATTTTATAAAAACGGCCAGCCTCTTTTAAAGGCCAGCCGCTTAATCGTGTAAAGGTTATTTCGTCAGTGACAATAATAAGCTATTCAGCCTGCTCACAAAAGTTGCAGGATTCTTAAGGCTGCCACGCTCTGCCAGCAGAGCTTGCTCTAGTAAAACCTCTGCCCATTGCTTAAATTTAGTTTCATCCTGCTCATCTGCAACATGTTTCACCAGTTGGTGTTCAGGATTAAGCTCAAATACAGGCTTAACTTCTGGCACTTTCTGCCCAACCGATTCCATCAGTTTTATCATCTGAGTACTCATATCATACTCATCGGTTACCACACAGGCAGGACTGTCAGTTAAACGATGGCTGACTTTCACATCTTTAACCTGGTCTCCCAGTGCTGCTTTAAAGCGCTCAGCCACTGAAGCAAATGCCTGTTCTGTTTCTTCCTGAGCTTTTTTCGTTTCTTCATCGTCCAGCTTAGACAGGTCCAGACCTGCTTTTGCCACTGAGCGCAATTTCTTACCTTCAAACTCAGGCAGATGCTGAACCAGCCATTCATCGATCCGGTCTGACAGCAACAACACTTCGATACCCTTTTTCCGGAATACTTCCAGATGTGGGCTTTGTTTAGCAGATTCGTAATTATCTGCAGCAATATAATAGATATCGTCCTGGCCTTCTTTCATTCTGCTGATGTAATCAGCCAGCGAAACATTCTGTACAGCAGTATCATTATGCGTAGACGCAAACCGCAGTAATGCTGCAATTTGTTCTTTATTGGCGAAATCTTCCGCCGGGCCTTCTTTCAGTACCTGACCGAACTCATCCCAGAACACTTGATACTGCTCTGTATCTTTGCTCAGCTTCTCCAGCATTTTCAGAGTGCGGCTGGTACAGCCTTTACGTAAGCTTTGGGTGACTTTAGTATCTTGCAGAATCTCACGTGAAACATTCAGCGGTAAATCGCTGGAGTCTAGTACGCCTTTGATAAAACGCAGGTAACTAGGCATAAACTGTTCTGCATCATCCATAATAAAGACACGCTGCACATATAACTTCAGGCCGTGTCGTGCTTCGCGGTTCCATAAATCAAACGGTGCTTTTTTAGGGATATACAATAAGCTGGTATAACTGTTACTACCTTCAACCTTGTTATGGCTCCAGGTTAATGGTTCAGTCCAGTCATGAGAAATATGCTTATAAAACTCATTATATTCTTCATCTGAAACTTCAGACTTATCACGAGTCCACAGAGCTGTTGCTTTATTAACTGATTTCCAGTGTCCGGGAACAGCAGGCACCTTTTCTTCATCCGGGCCATCCCGCTCTGGTTGAGGCTCCTGCCACATTTCAACAGGAATAGAGATATGATCAGAATATTTGGTAATGATGTTTTCAACTTTCCAGCTATTCAGAAACTCATCTTCACCATCACGCAGATGCAGAATAATATCAGTACCGCGGCTTTCTTTTGTAATAGCCGTAATACTGTATTCACCTTCACCGGCAGACTCCCATTCCACAGCCTCACTTGCTGCTGCACCGGCTTTACGGGTACGAACAGTAACTTTATCTGCAACAATGAAAGCTGAGTAAAAACCGACACCAAACTGGCCTATCAGCTTAGAATCTTTTGTCTGGTCGCCAGACAGTTGAGAAAAGAATTCTTTCGTACCTGATTTGGCAATCGTTCCTAAATGGCTGATGACTTCCTGTTCCGTCATACCAACACCATTATCACTGATGGTCAAAGTACGGTTTGCTTCGTCAATGCTGATCCGAACACGTAACTCTCCGTCATCTGCATATAAGCTACCGTCAGATAACGCAAGAAAGCGCAGTTTATCAGCAGCATCTGAAGCATTAGATACCAGCTCACGCAGGAAAATCTCTTTATTTGAATACAGTGAATGTATCATCAGCTGCAGCAGCTGTTTAACTTCTGTCTGGAAACCATGGGTCTGTTTCTGGCCCGCAGGCGTTGCAGTGGTGTCACTCATTGTTTTTATCCCTCAAACCTGAATATAACGAAATTACCAGTATGGCCAGAACCTGTTTACGCTATTGCGAACAAAGGCTCTAAGAACCTGTCTCGGATCTGCTGCACTTTGGCTCTGCTGTGTTAAAAACAGGTTCA
>CAZXTH010000071.1:10327-11837 GCA_964643585.1 uncultured Pseudoalteromonadaceae bacterium | reverse complement strand
TGCCGGTTTAAGCTTTATAACATTTCTTAGCGGGAAGATTGCTCAGCCTTTTGCTGGGCAATCATTGTGGCCAGCGCTGCGTACTTGTGAAAGGCGTACTGGCTTAAGATTATTGCCATCAGAAAGCCACGCCAGCCGTCCAGACAACCACCCCGTAGCAGATATTGCTGAATAAAGTCAGTGCCGGAGCGCAGTACTGCGTAGGCTAGTGATGCTTTCTTACCTTTGGCAAATTTATCTTCCGCACCCAGACAAGCATATTTCAGGTGTTTTTCCTGACAATGCTGATAACTGCGCCAGCTGTAGTGAATAATCGGTGATTTCAGAACACGGACTTTTTCTTCTGGCAGAAGCAGTGTTTCATGTACCTGCCGGTTTTTAAAGCTGGCACCGGTTTTCAGGAAGAGCTTGCCCTGAGGCGAAGAATAGCGGCCGTGTTTCAGTAATTTTCCGAAAAAGTAAGTATGCCAGGGCATTTTGATAAAATTGGCATCAAGATCCGGCTCTGATAACACCTTATCTATTTCTGCTTTAAGCTCCGGGGTAATAACTTCATCAGCATCAATTGTCAGTACCCAGTCATGCTGGCAGTAGGTTAATGCCCGGTTACGCTGTGGGCCGAAACCCGGCCAGTCCGTAATATAAACTTCTTCGGTATACTTCCGGGCCAGTTCTGCGGTGTTGTCTTTACTGCCTGAGTCCAACACGATTAACTGATCAACCCAGCCGGCCAGTGGCGCCAGACATTGTTCAATCCGATCTGCCTCATTACAGCAGATAACAAAGCAGGATATTTTACGGCTTCTCATAAGATTCTGATTGGTAAATTATTTGCGAGTAGTCACTGTAGTATACCGAAAGCACCATGAAAACGAGCACATTTAATTACAGTCGCTGATTTTCTCTAGATTAAAATTAAGAAAATCTTTTGAGCATTTTGCACTGTGATCCCGAAAATCATCCACTATGTATGGGTTGGGAATAACCCTAAAAGCGAGTTGGCGAAGCAATGTATTGCCAGCTGGCAAAAGTACCTGCCAGATTACGAAATCATAGAATGGAATAACGAACGTTTTTCCTCTATTGATCAGGTTAATACCTATGCCCGGCAAGCCTTTGAGGCTCATAAATGGGCATTTGTGTCTGATTATCTGCGTTTATATGCTCTTTATCATTACGGTGGTTTTTATTTTGATACTGATTTAGAAGTTACGGCAGATTTGGAATTATTTCGCCAGCATCAGTTTGTGACAGGCTACGAGGTTTTCAAAGGCCGCCAGGCACCGATAACCGCTTTGATGGGGGCAGAACCAGGAAACAGGATTACTCAATTATTGCTCCACAGTTATGATGGGCGTGTATTTTTAACGGGTAATGGTAAGTATGACCTGACGCCTAATACGGGGATTATCGGTGATATTTTTGCAAAGCATTTTGGGTTAGCAGAGCCTTATCCACATGGGGGTGCCAGTAAATTAGCTGAAAATTCCTATATTTACCCTTCTTATTA
>CAZXTH010000071.1:0-10317 GCA_964643585.1 uncultured Pseudoalteromonadaceae bacterium | reverse complement strand
TATTATTTTTGCACTCCTCAGGCAGGAAAGGAAAACTTTTCAATTCACCACTTTAATGGCTCCTGGTTTGATGAGTTTAGCCGTCGTTGAGCATTAAGGCTGGGAAAATACAAGCTTATCCGGTTACGGCGTAATAAAAGCGGAGATAATGTTTTGCCTTTGAAGGATAAAGAAGAACTTGTTAAACATCTTGGAATAAATAAGCGATATAGCTGGCTGGTTGTTAAAGTGAGAGCACGGTAAACTAAGCGCTGATTGTTTTATCTGGGACCGATTCTCATGGTGAATACCAGTTTACCTATTTTTATTATCAACCTTGATAGCTCACCTGAACGTTATCAGTCTGCCAGTGAGCAGCTTGCCGGTTTAGGATTGGCCGCTGAGCGGTTCAGCGCTGTTTATGGTAAAAGCCTGAGTCAGGAGCAAGTGGATGCCTGTTACGACAGAGAACTGAACAAGCGTAAATTCCGGCGGCCCTTGTCTCCTGGCGAAATTGGCTGTTATCTGAGCCATCGGGCATTATGGCAGAAAATGGTAGATGAGCAGATCCCGGTTGCGGTGATTCTTGAGGATGATATTGAAGCCGAGCCTGGCCTACCTGAGGCTTTGCAGCAGATCAGTCGCCTTGGTAACTGGGATATGATTAAGCTGTCTGATGATCGTGACGGGCAGGGTGAACAAAAGCTCCCGCTGGGTGATACTTATACGCTGGTGAATTTTCATAAAGTGCCTAATTGTACTACTGGCTATGCTATTACGCTGAAAGGGGCCAGGAAATTGCTGGCAAGGCAGAGATTTTTCCGGCCGGTGGATGTTGATTTACAGTTTTACCCGGAACTGAATTTTACCGTCTATTCCATCGTGCCTTACCCGATATGGCCATCAACCCGCTTTAACAGCGAGATTAATGCTATGAGTGGTGGTACGCGCAAAGGCGGAACATCATTCTGGCGTAACCTGCGTTACCGCTTTCAACTTGCCAGTATCCGCAAAAAGTATCTGTCAGGCAATTTATCAGAAGTAACCGTTTCAGATAACTGAAACGGTTACAGTATTGGTTATCGCATTGTCACGAACTCTTCTGCACTGGTCGGGTGCAGGGCGACGGTGGCGTCAAAATCGGCTTTGGTTGCGCCCATTTTTATGGCGACGGCAAAGCCTTGCAGTATTTCATCCATTCCTTCGCCGATACCATGTAAGCCCACAACTTTTTCATCAGAGCCACTACATACCAGTTTAAAGGTACTCAAAGCCCGGTGCGGGGTGATGGCGTTATACATAGCAGCAAAAGAGGAACGGTAAACTTTTATATTATTGTCGCCATATTGTTCGCGGGCTTGCTGTTCTGTCAGGCCAACTGTACCTATTGGCGGGTGGCTGAACACAATCGTCGGAATCAGGCTGTAATCCATCTTGGCACCCGGCATGGCTTTATTAAACAGCCGTTCGGCCAGCATCCTGCCGGCTTTTATCGCGACAGGGGTGAGCTGTGCTTCGCCAGTAATATCGCCGACGGCATAGATGCCTGATACATTGGTATTCTGGAAAGCATCGGTACGGATAAAACCTTCTTTATCAGTTTCTACTCCGGCGGCCTGCAGGTTTAGTTTATCAGTGGCCGGTTCGCGGCCAATTGCCCAGATCAGGCAGTCTACTCCGGTAAATATGTCGCCATTTTTACAGTGAACGGTCAACAGGCCATTAGTGCCTTTCTCAATAAGATTAACTTCTGTTTTGGTGTGCAGCTGTAAACCGTCTTGTTTCATTCTGGTCAGCAGCGCATCAATAATATCGCTGTCAAAACTACGTAGCGGTTTTTCGCCACGGATCAATAAATGGGTATCGCTGCCAAGCGCATGCAGAACACCGGCAATTTCTACCGCAATATAACCTGCACCCACTACCAGTGCTTTTTTCGGTTGTTGTGTCAGGGCAAAGAAACCATCGGAATCAATACCATATTCCGCCCCCGGAATATCCGGCTTTTGCGGGCGACCACCAACGGCAATAGTAATATGGTCAGCAGTAATCCGTTCGCCATTGACTTCAACGGTATTTTTATCAATAAAACGGGCAAAACCTTCAATGTAGGACACGCCGTTGCTGTCAAAGCCTCGCTGGTAACTGCCGTGAATACGGTCAATATAAGCTTCACGGTTTTTAACCAGTTCCTGCCAGTTAAAATTATTACGCGTAATATCAAAACCATAGGCTGCACTGTATTTCAGCGCTTCTGCGATATGAGCACCGTACCACATTACCTTTTTAGGGACACAGCCAACATTAACACAGGTGCCACCCACAGCCTTTGCTTCGATAACGGCAGCTTTGGCCCCACGGATGGCAGCACGGTTTGCACTGGCTATTCCACCGCTGCCTGCACCAATAGCCAGATAATCAAAATGTTGTGCCATGTAAAACCTCTCAGAAATGTTTAACAGGTGAATATCGTATATTCATGCTATATAGCGATTCAGTAGCAGAACCACAAGGCATGACAGCATGAACTGTCAGACGGAAAGTTGAAAATAGCGTACCAGAATATTGATAATGGCCGTGAATGTCCCAACTAATAGCTCAAAGCACTCACCCGGAAAACAGATAATGACAGACAGTGTAAACCCTTTATTGCAGTTTGACGATTTACCGCCTTTTTCACTGATTAAACCAGAACAGGTAAAACCCGCGGTAGAAACAGCCATTCAACAGGCCCGGGAGGTGATTGAGGCCGTACTGCAACAACAGACGTTTAGCTGGGATAATCTGGTAGCCCGTATAGAACAAGGCAGCGACCGGTTGGGGAAATTATGGTCACCGGTATCGCATATGAATTCGGTGGTTAATTCGCCTGAACTGCGTGCTGCCTATGAAAGCTGCTTGCCGTTGTTGTCTGAATTCAGCACCTGGCTGGGGCAACATGAAGGGTTGTATCAGGCTTATCAGCAACTGGCGGCCAGTGCTCAATATTCACAGCTAACAGCAGCGCAGCAGAAAGTAATACAGAACGCGCTGCGTGATTTCAAATTATCCGGTATCGGTTTATCTGCTGAGCGTAAGAAGCACTATGGCGAAATTCAGCAGCGCTTGTCAGAGTTAGGCTCTACTTTTTCGAATAACACGCTGGATGCTACTCAGGCCTGGTTTAAACATATTACCGATGAAACCGCACTGGCCGGTTTGCCGGAAGATGCCAGACTGGCAGCAGCAGAAGAAGCCAAAAGCAGAGAGCTTAATGGCTGGGTATTTACGCTGGAGTTCCCCAGCTATATTGCGGTAATGACTTACGCGGACCAGCGTGAACTGCGGGAAGAATGTTACCGGGCTTACAGTACCAGGGCATCGGATCAGGGGCCAACAGCCGGCCAGTTTGATAATACCGCGATTATTGAAGAAACGCTGGCATTGCGGCATGAACTGGCGCAATTACTGGATTTCCGTAGTGCTGCCGAAGAATCACTGGCAACCAAAATGGCAGAATCGCCACAACAAGTGCTGGATTTCCTGCAAGACCTTGCCCGTCGTGCCAAACCTCAGGCTGAACGTGATCTGGCAGAGCTGAAAGCTTTTGCTTATGAACAGGACCAACTGGAAAACCTGAATGCCTGGGATGTAACGTATTACGCAGAAAAATTGAAACAGGCAAAATATTCGATTTCTGATGAGTTATTACGGCCATATTTTCCTGAGCATAAAGCAGTAAGTGGTTTATTTGCAGTACTGAATAAACTGTTTGGTGTACAGGTTAAGCAACGCGATGGTGTGGATGTCTGGCACCCGGATGTGAAGTTTTACGATATTCTGGATACGCAGGGTGAACTTCGCGGCAGCTTCTATCTGGATTTATACGCCAGAGCCAAAAAGCGTGGCGGTGCCTGGATGGACGATTGCCGTGGCCGCCGTGTACTACAGGATGGTGCTATCCAGACACCAGTGGCGTATCTGACCTGTAATTTCAATAAGCCTGTTGGTGGTAAACCTGCATTATTTACTCATGATGAAGTGGTGACATTATTCCATGAGTTTGGGCACGGCATTCACCATATGCTGACCAAAGTGGATGCTGCTGCTGTTGCAGGTATTAACGGTGTTGCCTGGGATGCGGTAGAGCTGCCCAGTCAGTTTATGGAAAACTGGTGTTGGCAACCGGAGGCTCTGGCGCTGATTTCTGGCCATTATGAAACTGGCGAACCTTTACCTCAGGCATTACTGGATAAAATGCTGGCAGCTAAGAACTTTCAGTCAGCAATGTTTCTGGTAAGGCAGTTGGAATTTGCATTGTTCGATTTCCGTTTGCATGCACAGTACGATCCGGCGCTGGGCGGCCGGGTGCAGTCACTGCTGGATGAGGTAAGATCAGAAGTGTCAGTCATTGTTCCACCGTCATTTAATCGTTTTCAGCACAGCTTTGGCCATATTTTCTCCGGCGGTTATGCGGCTGGTTACTACAGCTATTTATGGGCTGAAGTGTTGTCTGCTGATGCCTTTGGCCGGTTTGAGGAAGAAGGTATTTTTAATCCGGCAACTGGTAAAGATTTCTTGCAGTGGATTCTGGAACGGGGAGGCAGTGCCGAGCCGATGGAGTTATTTAAAGGCTTCCGTGGGCGTGAACCTTCTAACGAAGCCTTATTGCGGCATATGGGTATCGCCGGATAAATATCTGCTAAGCTGAACAGGACTCAACAGAGGAATGATAACAATGCAAAAATATTCTGGGACATTAGGAATGCGCAGCAGCGTACTGCTGATACTTGGCAGTTTACTACTGGCGGGGTGCGGTGCTGGTGGTGACCGGCTGGCTCCTGAGCCGTTGATCGAACCGATTGATCCAATGACAGATCCGGTTGGTGCAGTAAAAGCCCGTGACAGACTGCCTGATATAAAGCATCCGGATCTGAAAGCCATGCGCTCTGATATTATGAAAATGATTGATGATACCCGGGCTGATAATGTTGAGCAGTGCCGGGTTGTCGGGTTTGGGCATAAGCCCTGTGGTGGCCCGGCAAGTTATATTGCTTTCTCAGTGAAGAATGTCAGTGAACAGGAAGCCATGGCCCGGATTGGTGAATATAACGCAGCAGCTCAGGCAAGTAATGTCAGGCAAGGGTTGATGTCTGATTGTGCGATTGTGCCGGAGCCTGCAGTAACATTGCAAAATGGGCGTTGTACGCTGGCAAAGGAGAAAACCAGCGCTTTTTGATGGAGCGGGGTTTAGCAGACCTATTAGTATTTTTTGATAGGTCGAAACACTGGTTTTTAATACAGGGCTACAGTTACACTGTGGCCCTGTTTGTTATACAGGATTAGATTGTGACCAAACCCGAATCATTTGAGCGTATATATCAGCGGGCCTGCGACAGAAAAGGCGGCAAAGAGGCTCTGGAATCTTTACTTGGCAGGCCGGCATCACCGGATGCGTTAGCAAATATACCTGATAATCTGTTGCTGGCGGAATTGACCAAAAAGATTTTTCAGTCTGGCTTTGTCTGGCGGGTTGTTGAGCAAAAGTGGCCGGGTTTTTGTGAAGTCTTTTTTAATTTTGATATAGAAAAGATGCTGTTGCTCAGTGATGAAATGCTGGAACAGAAAGCCCGAGATATCCGTATTATCCGCAATGCGTCTAAAGTATTTACCATCAGGGATAATGCGTTGATGATTTATGATATTCAGCAGCAGCATGGTAGTTTCTCGCGCTTTATCGCCAACTGGCCGGTAACCGATATCACGGGTTTATGGGCTTATCTGAAGAAGCATGGCAGCCGGCTTGGTGGCAATATCGGCCCTTATGCTTTAAGGGCTATCGGTAAAGATACTTTTATTTTGAGTCAGGATGTTGAAGCATACTTACGGGCTTATCAGATCTTTGATGGGGGGATAAGCAGTCAGCGTAGCCTTAAACAGATTCAGCAGCAGTTTAACAACTGGCAGCAGCAATCTGGTCGCAGTCTGCAGGAAATCAGCCAGATAATTGCCTACAGTTCAGGTGATAATTATGTAGGCATGCAGCAATGACAATATACCTGCTGCAGGATGGAAACTGCCCGGCAGAGTATGCGGCAGATCTGCATAGCCGTTTCGGTGTGGAAACAACAGCTGTCGCTGACGGCTGGCATCTTGCCTGGCATAACGAAGCACTGGTATTACGTAATAAGCAGTTACCGAAACAGGGCGATATTCTGGTAGATTTTGCCAGCGGTGCTGCAAGTTACCGGCGTATGCATGGCGGTGGCAAGAATGAGGCCATTGCCAAGGCCGTTGGCCTGAATAAAAAACGGGACCTGACGGTACTGGATGCGACTGCTGGCTTAGGACGGGATGCTTTTGTACTGGCCAGCCTGGGAGCCTCCGTCACTTTACTGGAGCGTACTGCAGCAGTGGCTGCACTATTACATGATGGCCTGAGGCGGGCTGCTCTTACCCCTGAGCTGTCAGACTGGTTACCGCAGCGGATGTCGCTACAGTTTGGTGCTGCGGTAAGCTTACTGCAAACCCAACCGCCAGTAGATGTGGTTTATCTGGACCCGATGTTTCCGGCTCGTGAAAAATCTGCTTTGGTAAAGAAAGAAATGCAGGCATTTCATCAGGTAGTTGGCGAAGATGCCGATGCAGATGAACTCTTTGCCCCGGCATTTCAGCTAGCCCGGAAACGGGTGGTGGTAAAGCGTCCGGCTTATGCCGGGTTTCTGGCTGAAATAAAACCACAGCTGTCAGTGACAGGTAAGAATAATCGGTTTGATATTTATATCAAAGCCGCAATAGAGTAAATCGCAGCAACAGGGATGATACAGGATTCATGGATGTTCCAAACTGCTGGCCAGATTTGTTAATAATGCTCAGTCAAGCAGAAATCAGCTTACTCTAAGCTAACCGTTGAAGGCATGGATGCCTGACAAATTCGTAGGAACGAATTTGAACAGCTCCGCTGGCCCGCAAGGGTAAACTTCATGGATGAAGTTTATAACCGAGCCTACAGGGAGGTATTTACGGCGTGTTAGCGTGAGTAAGGTGATGAATGCTTAATATTTTAATGAGGTATATTACTCTCAGGCCAGCCTATTTTATATACCTAACATGGGAACCCGTTATGATTAAAGTAGGTGATAAATTACCGGAAGTCAGTTTTTCGCAACTTACCAAAGAAGGTGTGATGAATCCGACAACCAGTCAGATCTTTGCTAATAAGAAAGTCGTTTTATTTGCCGTGCCAGGTGCATTTACACCAACCTGTTCAGCAGCGCATTTGCCGGGTTATATTGCATTGGCTGATCAAATCAAAGCTAAAGGTGTGGATGCAATAGTCTGCACTGCGGTTAACGATGCTTTTGTGATGAATGCCTGGGCGAAAACTCAGAACTCAGAAGAGATTGTTTTTCTGGCTGATGGCGGCGCAGCGTTTCATAAAGCGATTGGCTTAACCATGGATACTGGTGATTTTGGTGGCGTTCGTTCTCAACGTTACGCAATGATTGTCGACAATGGCGTTGTTACATTACTGAATGTAGAAGAGCCAAAGAAATTTGAAGTCAGCAATGCTGAAGTCATCCTGAAAGCGTTATAACGTGTTGATAGCTGTGCGGATAGAAGGCCAGACTTCATCCGCCAGTGCTTTATCTGTTTCTGTCAGTGGCTGGCCGGACTGCACCAGTATTTTGCGGCCGATACTGGCTGCCGCTGCGGCTTGCATATCGGCGCCTTTGTCTCCCAGCATTATGCTGGCGGCCGGATCGATATTATGCTCTCTGATTGCCTGTAACAGCATACCTGGGGCAGGCTTGCGACAATCACAGTCTCGTTTGTAAGGCGCAATGCCCTTATCAGGATGGTGCGGGCAATAATAAACTCCATCGATAGTGATGCCGTTGGCCTGGAATTGTTGTTGCATCCAACTCGTCAGTTGCTGAAAATCCTGTTCGGTATAGTAGCCTCGTGCAATCCCTGACTGATTGGTGACCACGATCAACAGATAACCTTGCTGGCTGAAAAAACGACAGGCTTCAAATACACCATCAATAAATTCAAAATCAGCCGGTTTATAAACATAGGCATGGTCGACATTAATTACGCCATCGCGATCCAGAAATACCGCTTTATTCACAACTGCTGCTCCTGCACTACCCGGTCAAACATACGGGTAACCATTTCTACCGTAATGCGCTGCATAATATGGTCACCTTTAACCCGGGTACCCCATTTCAGTTGTTCTGCCGGTTTACCGTATTGTTCCTGCAATGCCTGATGATAAACCTCTACCACATACTGGCGGTACAGATAAGGGCCGGTACGATCCGGGTTACTATGCCCGTAAAGCCCGATTACAGGTGTGCCGACAGTAACGGCCATATGTGCCGGGCCTGTATCTGGCGCCAACACCAGCGATGCCTGCTGTAACAGCGCCAGTAATTGTTTCAGCGATGTTTTGCCTACCAGATTCTGTAATGGCGCTTTTGCTGCTGTGGCAATCTCGGTTGCCAGCTGTTGTTCCGAAGCCGTGGGGCCACCACAAAGTAAAATCTGAAACCCCTGGGCAGCGGCATAATCTGCTACTGCTGCATAACGTTCCGGCAGCCAGTTACGTTCAGAGTTTGATGCGGCGGCGCAGATCACAAAATAGCGTGTTGCGGGCTGCAGTTGCTGTTTTGCCCAGCTTATATCGTCGGCGGCCAGTGGCATCTGCCATTGAGGAACGGCCATTTCAACACCGATGGTTCTGGCAAACTGGCGGAAATTATCCAGCACATGCGGGCAACTGACCGGAGTTATTCTTTCCCGCATAAACAGCGCATGCAGTTCTTTGGCAGTATGCCAGTCGAAACCGATTTTACGGCGGGCTTTTATAAATAGTGAAGCGAGGTTGGCGCGAAATGCCAGCTGCATATGCAGCAGACAGTCAAAGGTTTCATGTTTCAGCTGCTGGTACAGATTGCGATAGGCTCCGAAGGTGTTTTGCTTATCAAATACTACCAGCCGGACACCGGGCAACCCTTGTAACAGCCTGGCCTCGGCCTTGCCGATAATCCAGGTGATACTGGCTTGTGGATAGTGTTGTTGAATAGCCTGTACTGCAGCAACGGCATTACAGACATCTCCTATAGCGGATAAACGCAAAATACAGACAGAACGGATTTCGTCAGCCAAAAACCTAACTCCGGATTTTATTTATGACCTTAGTGGTTGAGCGGCCTTCCAGAAAGTCCAGCACCCGGACTTCTCCACCTTTTTTTAGTACTACATCTGCACCGACAATACTTTCCGGACGATAGTCGCCACCTTTTACCAGGATGTCTGGCAGAACCTGCTCGATCAGTTTTAGTGGCGTGTCCTGTTCTTCCGGGTTGTCACCGAACGGAATCACCCAGTCAACACTGGCCAGCCCGGATAAAATGGTAGCGCGATCAATCAGGGTATTTACCGGTCGGGTGTCACCTTTCAGGCGGCGGACGGATGCATCGGAATTCAGGCCAACGACCAGCCGGTCGCCAAGTGCTTTGGCCTGAGCCAGATAACGTACATGACCAGCATGCAGAATATCAAAACAACCGTTGGTAAACACAATTTTCTCGCCATTCTGGCGGGCAAACTCAATATGTTGCAATACTCTGTCAAACGGTGTCTGGTAAATTTCGCCATGACTGAACAAAGAGGTATTCACTTTGGCAGCCAGCTCTTCCGGAGAAACCGTGGCAGCACCTGCTTTGGAAACAACAATGCCTGCGGCCAGATTCGACAGTTCAGTAGCCTGAGGCAGTGTCATACCGGCTCCGAGCATTACGGCCAATGTGGCAATAACTGTATCTCCGGCACCGGTAACATCACTGACTTCCTGCACTTGTGCTGGGAAGTAATGATGCTCTGTAGCGTTAATCAGGCTCATACCTTGCTCACTGCGGGTCAGCAGCATGGCACCTATGCCTGCATGGCTGATCAGGCTGCGCGCTGATTGCAGCATTGTTTCATCTGTTGCATGGTCTCCACCGGCCTGGCGGAATTCACTGAGGTTAGGGGTAATGATATTTGCACCAGCATACAGGCTCAGATCGGTTTTTTTCGGGTCAACCAGCACGGTTTTACCTGCAGCTTTGGCCTGCTGAATCATTTGCCGGATATACGCCAGCGACCCTTTGTTGTAGTCGCTGAACACAATAATATCGTATTGCTGGTAAAACTTATTGAATTGTTCTGCCAGTGCTTTAGCGTCACTGTCACTGAATACCTGTTCCATATCCAGCCGCACGACTTGCTGTTGCCGCGATACCACCCGCATTTTAGCAATGGTTGGTTTGCTGGACTGGCGATACAGATGAGAGGTGATATTTTCCCGTT
>CAZXTH010000070.1:0-11857 GCA_964643585.1 uncultured Pseudoalteromonadaceae bacterium | reverse complement strand
GAAAGATAAACGCCTGAAGAGCACTGCATGATGCTGTGAAAAGCGTTGACTGAGCAAGCGGTAAGCCGTATTGGATGCAAAACGTGCTGCCATTAGTCCGGCAACCAGCAGAATAAGGGCTTTGATAAACTGCAGCATATGATCTGTCATTAGCAATTGCAGGATATTTTCTGTCATAAAAACCTCAGATTACTGGTTAAAAATATTGGCAAAAGCACGAACCAGACCATGCTTACCACCACTGATTCTGGGAGCTGAAAGCCGATCTGTGGCACTAAGCCCTTCAGGATGCGTACCGGCGAAACTCAGTCTGGCCAAAGCATGTTCTCCGTCGTGTTCCAGAGTAATTGCGTCTGTCCAGAGAGTGCCGTCTTTAGCACCATAGACTGCCAGTAATGGTACCGGAATGCTGAGCTTTTCTATGGTTAGCATATCGCCGGAGTGGTTGATTATTGTTACTGGGGTAACAGCTCTGTGAGGACGCAGAGGAACTTCGGATTTATCATGGCGGGCCTGGGTTTTCGTTGCATAGCAGAGTTCTCCGACCTGGGTTGATGGCCCGAACCAGGTATCTGATAATCGCAGCACCGGGATTTCCTGCAGTAAGTTACCCGTTTCAGTTAACGTAACCTGCACACTGACCGGACAACTGATATAAAACGTGGATTGGCCGCCATCCGGAATATTAACTGGTTGTCGTGTCCTGACCACCAGTGGTCTGTCAGGCAGCACAGGTTTTAGCAGGAAATTGTCCGGGCTTTGACGATAAATATAACGGTGCGTTTTCAGCCCGGGAGGCATGCAGACTGCTGCTTGATGCAGTACCCGGAAAATTTCTTCACTCTCTTCCTGACGCTCAAACGCGACATGCCATTCCTGCGCCAGTCGTTTAAGATAAAGTGTCAGAGGGCCTATGGCATAGCTGTAGCAATCGTCTTCGTTCAGCCTGTCAGGTTGCCACCATTGGGTAAGGTGTTGTTGTGTTTTGTTTTTTGCCATCTTGATGTAACACAGATTGTCTAGAATGTCTTTATCTTAGCAATATCTGAATTGTCAGGCACGGCTTTTGGGGTTCCTTTATATTCAGCGGCAGATTATTGCGTCATCAGGCTTTAGAACCTGTTTACGATCTTGCGAACAAAGGTTATGCCAGGCAAAAACAGGTGAGAAAGCGCAGTTTACATAGAGTAAATGAGCATTTTGAACCTGTTTTTAACACCGCAGAGCCGAAGTGCAGCAGATCCGAAACAGATTCTTAGGTTTATCAGTGCAGTTATTCAGTTGAGATTAACTGCACTATTATTATAAAATACCCAACGAATTTGCTTACACGGCAATATGTTAATACTAACTGATGAGAGTTTGTCATCTTATGGACATACCCAGTAGCAGGCGTAGCCTGAAGTCTGTTTTTTTCGAGAATTCTGTCTGGTAAGCTAAATCCCCACCGGCTGCCATAGCCTTACCAGACCTTTGTAGATATGAGGTCGCTATGGAATTGCCTGTTCTTATCGATACCCTGCGTTATGCTCTGGAATCCGATACGACTCATCTGGTCCGTGACCAGCTGGAAGATGTTCACCCTGCTGATTATGCTGCGGCACTGACTGAATTTGCTCCTGCCGATTTATGGGATTTACTGACTGTTCTGCCCAGGGCTGAGCAGGCTGAGGTATTTGGTTATCTGCCTGCAGAAGTACAGGTGAATCTGGCAATTACTGTCAGTCGCCGTAAATTGTCACCGATTATCCGTCAGATGTCTCCGGATGAGCGGGCAGACTTATTTAACCGGCTGACTGACGAGGAACAGGAAACGTTATTACCGGCACTGGCTCAGGCAGAACGGGAAGATTTGTTGCGGCTTACTTCTTATGAAGAAGGAACAGCCGGCGCTATTATGACCTCTGATTATGCCATGTTATCGCCTGAATTGACGGTTCGTGAGGCTATCGAGGTATTAAGGCGCGAGGCACCGGATAAAGAGACTATCTATTCTGCCTATGTTGTAGATAAAGCCCGTCAGTTGATCGGGGTAGTGTCTTTGCGGGATCTGATTCTGGCTCCTTTAACGATGCAGGTAGATGATTTAATGAATCATGACCCTATTCATGCCAATGTGGATATGCCACAGGAAGAAGTTGCCGCGTTAATTGCCAAGTATGATTTACTGGCATTACCGATAGTTAATCCTGAAAATCAAATGGTGGGGATCGTGACCCACGATGATGCGATGGACGTTGCAGCAGAAGAGGCAACAGAAGACTTTCACAAAACTGCAACTATCGGCAAGCTGGAAACCAGTGTAAAAGAAGCGGGTATAGGTTTGCTATACCGTAAAAGGGTGCTTTGGTTGGTTATTCTGGTATTTGGAAATATCTTTTCCGGTGCTGGCATTGCTTATTTTGAAGGAACTATCGCCGGTCATCTGGCATTGTTGTTTTTCCTGCCATTACTAATTGGTAGTAGCGGCAACGCTGGTGCACAGTCTGGCACGCTGATGGTGCGTGCACTGGCAACAGGTGAAATTAAATTGCGCGACTGGGGCTCTATGCTGGGCAAAGAATGCCTGGTTGCAGGGCTTTTGGGATTGACTATGGCGGCTGCTGTTGTTGGTTTGGGTTGGCTGCGAGGCGGTTATGATATTGCGATTGTCGTCAGTGTAACGATGATGCTGGTCGTTGTGGTTGGAAGTTTAATAGGGCTTTCATTGCCGTTTTTGCTGAGCAAATTTAACCTTGACCCTGCAACAGCCAGTGGCCCGCTGATTACCTCTATTGCTGACGTAGCCGGTGTTGTGTTGTATTTCTCTATTGCAACCTGGTATTTAGGGCTCTGAGGCTATTGTGCTGCCGCTGTAAAAATCTGATACTGGGTTTTGGGTATTACGTAAAAGGATCCGGTATCAGATGATGAGATTTTGCAGCCTGCTACTGGCTATTTTACTGCTTTCTGCTTGTGCTGCTACACCCAACAAGTACGTTGCTGATTATGATAAAAATGTTGGTGCGGTATATCCCCCGGTTTCGTTTTTTATCAGTCCGCCCAGCAATCAGCTGATGGAAGAGTGTAGGGAATTTGATAATGCATCGGTTATGCAGCATTGTCATATTAACCAGTTTGATTCTGCACTTTACTGGCAACAGCTGCACTCGTCTGGTTTGTTTGAGAAAGTATCTTTTGGTGGAAAAGAGGCTGATTATCAGATTGTGATTAGCACGGCGAACATGTCCCGTGAAACTGCGGCTGATATTACCAAAGCCGCTTTAGCTGGTGCGACACTATTGCTGGTACCTGTAGATAATGAGTTCCCGGTACAGGCTGATGTTGCTGTTCTGTGGCGTAATATTCTGATCAAGCGCTTTGACTATAAAGTACCATTTAGCCAGACCATGTCACTATTCCACAAACCTGAAGATGCTACCCGTAATTTTGCAGAAACGCTGGTGTCATATTTTCTGAGGGATATTGAACAGGAACAGGTATTCAGTGGGGCATTTTTGCTGTCAGCGCTTAATGACAGTGATTATATTCATGATTTAAAAGCACCTGCCCAGTTGCTGGATTTTAATCTGATAGGGCAATATGTTTTTCCTAATCCATTGTTTGGTACGCAGTTGCGTTATACAAACCCACAATTTCAGGATGACTATCTGGATGTGTTTGTTTATCCGATAAGACGAACAGACTGGCAGGATACACAGGATGTCATTCAGCATGAACTGGATAACAGCCGTGAGGAAACCGAGCTGTTTTATCAGGAACAGCAGAGACCACTGGTCTTGGGTAATAATCGGGATATCCGTTGGCAGCAGGAAGGAAGTGAGTTTTACGGCGGCTATTTTGAAGGCTATGTAGATGATCTTGAGCCTTTACCAACCAGCACCTATGTGTTTGTACAAGGCGACAAGTTTATTAAATTGCGTTGCTCTTTTCCTGCTGAATACGCTGAACAACTGGTAAAGGCTTTGTTGCCTGCATTGACGGTGCCTGACGAGTCGCTGTTTATGACGCAACTACGCCAGCACCATCGAACAGAAGATAATTAAAGCGTAGCTGCCAGTTCGGTAATCATACTGATAAATGCTTTAAAGCCATCAGTCTGTTGGTTGTAATCCGGTTTTTGTTTTATTTGCCTTACTGCAATCAGGTTTTTCTGCGGAATGACCACCATGTATTGTCCCAGGTAGCCATCAGCATAGTAAGCATCCGGCTGCTGAGTATTGCCGGGTACCCGCCACCATAGTAAGCCACACTTTTCTGTAAAAGACTGGCCTGCTGCCAGCATCTCATCTATATACTGGCTGCTGACCAGTTGTTGTTGCTGCCACTGGCCCTTATTCAGAATGAGTTGTCCGAACTTGGCAAAATCGGTGGCCATCAGCTGCAAACCGGCCATACCATGAGGGTTGCCGGATTGATCATAATAGAATTTATAATGTTCTATCCCCATAGGTATAAAGAATGTCTGCACCAGATACTGATCCATCCGTAACCCGGATGCCTGATGAATAATGCCTGCCAGTAAATTGGTTGCTTTATTGTTGTAACTGAATGCTGTACCTGGATCGTCAGACAATTCTGCTGCCAGCGCCAGCTTTGTTGCATCTGGGTTGGGGTAAATTTCTTCTCCGGCATTGGGTGTGTTTTGCAAGCCTGAAGTGTGATTAAGCAGATGACGTATTGTAATTTGCTGCTTTCTGCCTTGTTTCCATTCCGGATAAAACTCGTAAACAGGCTGGTCCAGAGAGGTGATTTTGCCTGTTGTAATCAGATTTCCAACCGCCAGCGACACAACAGATTTAAAAGCGGACATCAGCTCTATCGGATAATGTCCTGCTTCAGTGTAATATTCTTTCAATATCTGTTCGTTATGAATTATCAGTAAGCTGTCGCTATGACTATGTTGAGCTTCTTGCAGGATGTTATTCAATTGTGCTTCTGAAGCAGAAATTCTGGCGGATATGCAACAAAGCATAATAGTGATAACCATCACGGTACGCATGAATAGTGTTTGCAATGAGAAGGCCATTGGTTTACCTGTATGTTGAGTAAGCTTATTTGTGGTTTAAGTCGTATTAGCTGAGTATATAGTTGGCTTTATTGCTGCTTTTTTTACTGATGTGATGGCGAATAAAATCCTGCTGCAATCCACCACAGCCGTTGCTTTATACACTATGCTGTTATGGGCTGTTTATTATCTGATCGTGATACATTTTTTAGCTGAATGGAGATTTCTTAATTATGCGTGATTTGATTGAAAGTGCGACGGCGTTACCCAGCATGCCCAAATTGCTGCAGGAACTGATCGTCAGCTTTCAGAATGACAGTATCAGTAGTGGCAAGCTGGCCTCGATGATCAGCAGTGACCAGGCGTTAACAGCCAAAGTGCTGCGACTGGCTAATTCTGTGCGTTATGGCGGGCATCGTAAGGTTGGCTCAGTACAAGATGCGGTAGTTGTGCTGGGAACAGATGCACTTAAGACATTGGTATTGTCGTTGTATCTGACCAATCATATTAAAGGGACGCCCACCTTTAATATGAAAGCGTACTGGACACACTCTTTTAAAATGGCTAACCGAACCCGTTGGTTGGCAAAACTGGTTAAGGCAGATCCGGAAATTGCTTATACCTGTGGTTTGCTGCATGGGTTGGGGGAATACCTGATTCACATTATTAAACCAGAGCTTGCGCAGCTGATAGATACCGAAGTCGCTGCTGGTAACCGCCGCCGTGAAACAGAACTTAAATATCTTGGTTTTGATTTCACCAAAGCCGGGGCAGAGCTGGCGCGTTACTGGCATTTTCCGGAAGAAATTGCATTGGCTATAGAGCAGCAATATACCCCTGCAACAGGCAATAAGATTAATCCTTATGCGGCACTGATTATGCTGGCGCGTTATATGGTAGATAACCAGAAGAGCATACAGGCTGAACAATTTGACCAGTTCCCGGTACGGCTGACGCATGCTATGCATATCAAGCTGGAAGATGCTCACCGGCATATGCTGGCGATGCCGGATGCAGACGAAGATTTATCTTTGTATCTATCCTGAAGACATAACCTGTGTTTAGTTATCTGTGAAGCGGTTCTGAGCACAGGTTTAAAATCGTAATATGGCAGAGCATTAAACGGTGTCTCCGTCTGATAGCTGTTGATTGGCCGTTTGAAACCCTATACACTGCCGTGGCAACCAAGGGGTGCTCTCTTTCTTAACAGAAAGAGCGCTGAGATGCTTCAGGGCAAACCCTTAGAACCTGATCCGGATCATGCCGGCGGAGGGATGGGCTGACTTCCTTGCTAGTGTGATCCTCTATTTGTCTGGAGTGGTCATCTATGCGTTTTCCTTTGTCATTACTGACATTATCATTATTCTCTTCTGCTGTGCTGGCTGAGCAAGAGCTTAGTTCCATCGAACATATCCGGGTACAGGGTGATTTCCGTCAGAATTCTGTACAGCACATTGCTGGCAGTGTCAGTGCAGTGTCTGAGCAGGATATGAAAAGAACGTCTGCTCAACATCTTGATGAACTGCTTAACCAGTTTGCTAACGTGAATTTCTCTGCAGGCGCATCACGCGGACGCTTTCTGCAAATCCGTGGGATTGGTGAGCGCAGTGAATTTGTTGACACTATTAACCCGTCAGTCGGTATTCTGATTGATGGTATTGATTATTCTGGCCTCGGTTTGGGCGGGCTTAGCAGTGCTGAACAGATTGAAGTATTTCGTGGACCGGAGGCTACCCGGTTTGGCGCTAACGCGATGGCAGGGATGCTGAACGTAACAACTCTGCAGCCAACCAGAACCGCCGAAGGCAAATTCAGTGCAACAGCCGCAAATTATGATAGCTGGCAACTGGCAGCACAATATAGTAATGCACTGACAGAAAAAGCGGCGTTCAGCGTTGCGCTTGAGCAGCAACGCTCAGATGGCTTCATGGAAAACCATTACCTTAATCGTGATGATACCAATAATGTTGATGAGTTCAGCGGGCGTTTCCGGTTGCAATATCAGGCAACAGATGCGCTTTCATTACAGTTAATTGCACATTTAACCGATCAGGATAATGGCTACGATGCTTTTTCGCTGGATCGAAACCGGGTTACGTTATCAGATGAACCAGGGCGGGATATGCAGCGAACCAAAGCACTTGCGGTGGTTGCAGATTACAGTGGACTATCGTTTGCTGATATCCATACCCAGCTAAGCTGGCTTAATGCCGATATGGAATACCGTTTTGATGAAGACTGGGGCTATGCAGGTATTCATCCGGATGAATATTCCACAACAGACCATTATGACCGCCAACGCAAGCAACTGACTTTTGATTATCGGTTTGTTTCAAAACCAGAGGGCCGGATTGGTGAGAATACTGACTGGATTTTTGGATTATATGCCAGCGATAGAGAGTACCAATTAACCCGTTATTCATGGAACTGGGATTTATGGCAACCTGCCCAGTTTGACAGTGAATTGCGTCGTAAGAATCTGGCGGTTTATGGTGAGCTGAGTACGGCAGTAAATGAACAATTTACTGTAATTACCGGTGTCCGGGTGGAGCAGTATGATGATGAATATACTGATTCAGCTGCAAATATTATCGACAGTGACGATGTAATGTGGGGAGCCAAGCTTAGTCTGAATTATCAGGTTAACCAGCAGGCATTAGTGTATTTGCTGGCATCGCGTGGTTATAAAGCCGGTGGCATCAATGGCGAAGCACTGGCAAAGGCTGATGATGGAGCATTAAGTGAGTTGCGGGATAAAGCTGCATTCAAACCTGAAACCCTGTGGAATGCTGAGTTTGGTGTGAAGGGCAGCTCGCTGGATCAGACTCTGGTAACCCGAGTTGCGGCATTTTATATGTGGCGTGACGATATGCAGGTAAAAGGCTGGCTCAATCCGGATTCCGGCCCGCAATTCGCCGGGTTTATTGATAATGCAGGTAGTGGCCGGAATTACGGTATTGAAATTGAAAACCGGATTCAGGCATTCGATAACTTGGCTTTCTTTATCAATGGCAGCTGGCTGAAAACCAAACTTGGTCAGTATATTACGCTGGACGGAGATGATTTTACCGGGCGTGATCAGGCTCATGCTCCGCGTTTCCAGTACAGCGTGGCGGCAGACTGGTACATGACGGAGCGGGTGTTATTTAATATCAGTCTGCAAGGTAAAGATGCATTCTATTATTCTGACGGACATGATGCCCGTTCGTCCCGCTATGAATTGCTTAATGCCCGCTTGAGTTATCAGTTACCTCATTGGGAGTTTGCAGTGTGGGTACGTAATGCTCTGGATAAAGATATTGGCGTCAGAGGCTTCTATTTCGGTAATGATCCCCGCGATGGTTACACTCCTCATACCTATGAACAATTTGCTGAGCCTCGTCGTGTAGGTGTTACTGCAACTTATCAGTTCTGAGTATAGGAGAAATAACCATGAAGCTTACTGTTGATATCAGTAAATATCCGCTGGCTGATGATTATATCCCGCCAATTAAAGGCTTTATTGAGCAACTGAATCAGTATCCGGATATCAGAGTGATTACCAATGCACTGAGTACACAGCTGTCCGGGGATTATGATCAGGTGATGCAGGCATTACAAGATTGTATACGCTGGTCGTTTGAACGTTATGGCAAAGTCGTGTTTGTATGCAAGTTTCTGCATGGTGACTTGCTGTCATGACAGAGTTTCTGTCTCAGGCTTTAGCAGGCTGGCAGCTTATGACCAGCCTGGAGTTACTGGCAGTATTGCTGGCGCTGGCTTATGTGCTGCTGGCAATGAAACAGAGCCTGTGGTGTTGGCCGGCGGCTCTGTTAAGTACGTTGCTGTATGTGCATATCATGTGGAATTCGGCATTGTTGTCTGATGCTTTACTGCAGGTCTATTACGCAGGTATGGCCATTTATGGCTGGTGGCGCTGGCAGCAATTGCGCCAACCGCATAATCAGCATAGAGGAATTGTTTGTGAATGGCCCTGGTTTCATCATGTGGTCCTCATCAGCTGTACTTTCGTTGCAGGGCTGGGGCTGGGGCACCTGATGGCGAATTACACGCACGCTGATTTTGCTTATCTGGATGCCCAGACAACCTGCTTTAGTATTGTTGCGACCTTCCTTGTTGCGCGCAAGCTGGTGTCTAACTGGTTGTACTGGGTAGTGATTGATGCGGTCTCTATCTATGTTTATGCTCATAAACATCTGTATTTCACTACTGTGCTCTTTATGCTGTATACGCTAATTGCCGTAGTGGGATATTTTGCCTGGCGCAACCATTACCGGCGGCAGGCTGCTGGTCATCTTGCTATTGCAAACGGGTAAATACATGCAGGTTTCTGAGCTGCAAAAGCTGCCGTTTTTTACTGACAGGCAGATTACGGATAGCGTTTTTCTGCCTAGCCACAGCCATAATAACTGGAAAGTTACCACCATAAATGGTGAGCAATTTTTTGTCAGGGTATATCTGCATAACCCGCTCCTGCTGAACCATCGGAATGAACTTAGGTGCTTACTAAAAGCCGCCAGGCGAGGTATTGCTCCGGAACCATTGTATTACCGGTCAGAGCCGGCTGTGCTGGTTAGCCGGTATTTGCCTGATGCCAGGCATTTCGGTTATCAGCCTGCCAGAGGGATGGAATTGGCGAAGATACTGGCTGAGTTTCACCTGTGCGGGGTGAAAGTACCGGTGCTGAATGGTCTCACTTATTTAGAGCAGTTGCTGGCTGCATCAGCTGAGCCGGCATTGGTTGATCTGGCGTTGTTTGAACAGTTAGTCAGCGTGGTTAAGTTCCATAGCGGGTTGCCACAGGATATAGTGGTATGCCACCGTGATCTTACCCCGGAAAATATACTGTTGTCGGCAGAACGGCTTTATCTCATCGACTTTGAATATGTTTGTCTTGCTGATGCCAGCTTTGATTTGGCGACAATCAGCTTCCATCATCAATTGTCTGAAATGGCTGAACAGCAGTGGCTGAGTTTTTATTGCACAGCAAGAAACCTACCTGGCTCTGAGCTGCCACAACTTCATATTAAAGTTAAACTGGCTAAAGTGATTTACTGTGGCTGGTGCTGGTTATGGTATCTGATGCAACCGGATTTTGCTGAGCATACTGCCCTCTGGCAGCAGAAATTGCGGTCGTTATTGTCTGATTTACCGGCTGACATATAAGGTTACACTTTTCTGGCAGGGCTACATGGCTGAGTAATACAGCTTGTGTTACTTTCTGTTCACTTTGTCAGGAGATCCCCTAATGAAACTACTTAAATCTCTCAGTTACCTGCTGGTCACCTCAGTTTGCTGCAGTGTGTTTGCTGATAATCAGCCTCAGCAGGCACCTGTTGCAAAAAAACAGGACTATACGGTGACATCCCCAAATGGGGAACGTAATGATCCTTACTACTGGCTGCGTGATGATGAACGCAAAGCCCCGGATGTTATCAGCTATCTGGAAGCTGAAAACGCTTATTACCAGCAATACAGCAGCAGCTATAGCGCACTGACTGCAAAGCTGGAGCAGGAAATTATTGGCCGTATTAAGCAGGATGATAGTTCAGTACCTTATGTGAAAGGGGATTACAGCTATTACACCCGTTTTGAAACGGGTAAAGAGTACCCGATTTATGCCCGTAAGCCGGTTAAAGGCGGAGCAGAGCAGATATTGCTGGATGTGAATCAGATGGCTGCCGGTAAAGATTTTTATCAGATAGCAAATCTGCGTGTCAGCCCGGATCAGAATCTGGTGGCTTATATGGAAGATTTGAATGGCCGCCGTCAGTACACGTTGAAAATCCTTGATTTACGGACAGGGAAAGAGCTCCCGGACCAAATGACAGGGTTATCGGCTGCTATCGCCTGGTCGGCAGATAGTAAAAATCTGTTCGTAGTACAAAATGATCCTGTAACGCTGCTTAGCACCAAAGTGCTGAAACATAAGCTGGGGCAGGATACCACCAAAGCCGCTTTGGTTTATGAGGAAAAAGACAACAGTTTTTATATGTGGGTGGGTAATAGCCAGGATGACCGCTACGTCATGATCCAACTGCAAAGCACAGTATCCAATGAAATCCATGTTCAGGATGCAGCAAAGCCAGACAGCGTGTTCAAAGTACTGGCTCCACGGCAGCGTGATTTCAAATATGATGCAGAGCATATTCAGAATCGTTGGGTAGTTCGTACTGACTGGGATGCACCTAATTACCGGTTGATGACGGTTGCTGCTAATAAAATAGGTGATCGTAAGAACTGGCAACCGCTGGTTGCTCATAATGAGCAGGTATTTATTCAGGGCTTTGAGCTGTTTAATGATTATCTGGCAATCAGTGAGCGCAGTGATGGTTTAAGAAAAATCCGGATTCAGCCGTGGAATGCCCCGGATAAAGCGTTTTATCTGGCATCGGATGAAGCTGCTTATGTGACAGGCTTTGAAGTTAATGCGGAGCAGAACACTGAGTGGTTACGTTATACCTATACGTCGTTGACTACACCACCGAGTGTATATCAGGTCAATATGAAGACCGGTGATAAGCAACTGTTAAAAGAACAGGAAGTGCTGGGCGGGTTTGATAAAAATAATTATGTGACGGAACGAGTTTGGGCTATAGCTGCTGATGGAGTGAAAGTGCCGGTATCATTGTTATACCGCAAAGGATTTAGTAAAGATGGCACCGCACCATTGTATCAGTATGCCTATGGTTCTTATGGCGCTTCTATGGACCCGTCGTTCCGCTCTACGGTGCTGTCTTTGGTTGACCGTGGTTTTATCTTTGCGATTGCGCACATTCGTGGTGGTCAGGAGATGGGGCGTCACTGGTATGAAGATGGCAAACTGCTGAAAAAAATTAATACCTTTAC
>CAZXTH010000069.1:0-11867 GCA_964643585.1 uncultured Pseudoalteromonadaceae bacterium | reverse complement strand
AGCCCCGGATTGTGATTCCGGTTGTCGTGGGTTCGAGCCCCATCAGTCACCCCATCTTCCTGCTCTGACCTTCTGATATTTCTGTGGTTTTTTATTGTTGTTTATCTTAACGTAGCTTTTGCGGGTACAGTGTACCGGTTTTGTCTGCTGCTTTTCCGGCTGTGCAGTATCTGCTGAGTGTAATGCTCGCTGAGGTTATTGGGTATAAATAATAATAAAAGGTACAGATAATGAGAAAAATCCCTGTGTTACTGATGTTGGGGGCCGGTTTTTGCCCGGCAGCCTATAGTGCGACATTAATCCACGCCGGTAAGCTGATTACTGCTGAGAATGACAAGGTGTTATCTGAGCAGACAATTGTCGTTGAAAATGATCGTATTACGGCTGTTGTTGCCGGATATCAGGCTGCAAAGGAAGGTGATACCGTTATTGATCTGCGACAGCATACAGTTATGCCTGGCCTGATGGACATGCATACTCACCTGTCTTCGCAATTCAGTGCTAATGCCTATGCTGAAAAGTACACCATGAACGAAGCTGACTATGCATTGCGCTCTGTTACCTATGCAGAGAAAACCCTGATGGCAGGATTTACGACAGTACGTGAGCTGGGCGACAGCCACCGCATCAGTGTTGCTTTGAAGCAGGCAATTGCCAGAGGGTATATTAAAGGCCCCCGAATTTTTGCTGCCGGTAAATCATTAGCGTCTACCGGCGGGCATGCTGACCCGACAAACGGCGCCGCATCCTATCTGCAGGGTGATCCTGGCCCGAAGGAAGGTGTTATTAATAGTGCGGAAGATGCCCGTAAAGCCGTTCGTCAGCGTTATAAAGAAGGCTCTGATCTGATTAAGATTACGGCTACCGGTGGGGTATTAAGTGTTGCCAAAAGTGGTATGAATCCGCAATTCACCGAAGAAGAGTTACAGGCAATAGTCAGCACTGCTAAAGATTATGGTTTCAGTGTGGCAGTACATGCTCATGGTAAAGAAGGTATGCAAAGAGCTATTAAAGCTGGTGTGACTTCTATCGAGCATGGAACTTTTATGGATAAAGAAACCATAAGCCTTATGCGTAAGCATGGCACCTATTTTGTGCCGACGATCATGGCAGGTAAATGGGTTGCGGAGAAATCGAAAATTGATGGTTTCTTCCCGGAACTGGTACGGCCAAAAGCAGCAGATATTGGCCCCCGAATCCAGAAGACCTTTGGGGAGGCATACAAAGCCGGGGTGAAAATTGCTTTTGGTACCGATTCAGGTGTTTCTGCCCATGGTGAGAATTGGCGTGAGTTTGGCTATATGGTAGAGGCTGGAATGCCACCATTAGCTGCCATTCGCTCTGCTACCTTTGAAGGTGCCCGCTTGTTGGGAGTGGGTGGTGAGTTAGGAACGGTCACAGCAGGTAAAATTGCAGATATTGTTGCGGTTCCTGGTGATCCATTGGTGGATATTGCACTGATGGGTAAAGTCAGTTTCGTTATGAAAGACGGTGTGATTTATAAGCAGTAACGGCTGTGGGGTAAACCTGCGATACTTCAGGAAAGCCAGGTAGCTTTCTGGGTATTGCAGGTTTGTGTTTAAAGATTACGGATAAATACCAGCAAGCGGCCAACATCGTCGTTAATCTGTTCTTTCAGCTCAAGCTCTGCTTGTAAGCGGACTTTATCCTGTGCGCGGGTTAGCTGTTTGTCTTGCTGCTTTCTGGCTTTATGGGTAGGCATATCTTTTACTGTCTGATACATCTGCCATAATCCCGGATAATGTTCAGCCGGGTTATGACGACTATCTTCGGGCAGGTGATCCAGCAGAACGCAAATACGCAAAGCCCCTTCTGATAGCTCGCATTGCTGCTCCTGCATCGCCTTACTGATAACTTCGATGCTTTGTTTCAGATGGTGCAGCTTTTCTGTACGGTCTTGCTGCTCGCGCTGTTGTTGTATTTTCAGCAACCGCAGCAGGCGGCCAGCATAAAAGGCCAGCCCTGCCACAATAATTACCATTGCCAGTAAAATCAGCAGTGGGATACTAAACATTAGTCATCATTTCCCAGTAATGATTTGCGCCAATCCGTGCGTTCAAAAGTTGCCAGCGGGTCGTCATCCTGTTCCGCTGCGGTATCTTCCTCTTCACTATCCAGACCAAGCTGTTTCAGTAAAAGTTCCAGCCGGGCTGTTTTGGCATTGAAGTACTTAGCATCTTTGCCTTTAAGTATTTCGTCATTTTCAACCCGCTCCAGCAATTGCTGCAGGTATGCATCACTTTCAATTTGTGCCAGTTCTTGCTCTGGAGTCAGCGCTGCTTCTCTGGCTTTCACCAGTGACGCTTTTGGTATTGTCACAGGAGGTAGTGACTGCTCCTTTTGGGTGACAGCAGAAGGTTGCAGTTCAACGGGTTTTTTACTTCCGTGACGCGGATCGGAAGATTGTTGCGCTGTGTTTTGCTGTGCCGGTTTATTTGCTTCAAGCTGACTGTTACGGTTACCGGATTTAAGACCGGAACCTTTTTTCTTGGTCTGCTCTTTAGGGGCGCGCTGTTTGCGGGCTTCGTCTGCGGGTAAATGGCGTAGGCCATTTGAGCCAGCGGAACGTTTTTTCTTCTGACGGGTCATTTACACTACCTATGAAAAAGGGCGCACATTTTAACCACTTTAGTGGTTGCTATCAATTGATGGTAGCTGAAAAAGAAAAAGGGTGATAAGAAAACCTTATCACCCAATACTGTGCAGTACCGTTTCCGGTGCTGTATCATTCTATTTCATCATCCTGATGCTGAGTTCGACGCCCTGTCAGTGTTCCCTGAGATTATTATTATTTCCTTGTGACTTCTGTTATTCGCGATCATCCTGATGCTTTAGCAGTCATCCATGCAAACACTTCCTGGTGAAAACGTACAAAGCTTATTCAGCTTTTGTACGGCACATTGTCCTTGTGCTTGAATGTTACAAAGTGTAACTGTCGCCTAATTTACGCCATTTATCGCAGATAGCAATACCCTGTAGCAGAAAAAAACAGCATTAAAAATTAATTTCATTAATAATCATATAGTTATGGTTTTTATGAAATTGCGTCATATAAAGCTGTCATTACAGGTAAAAATATTATCTGGAGCTGGAGTATTTATAGGAAAAATAAAGCCGGCTTGCACCGGCTTCACAATATCTTATTAGTGCAGGCCTCCAAGATATTTTGATAGTACGTCAATATCTTCATCGGTCAGTTTTCTGGCGATATCCTGCATCATTCCGCTTGGATCATTCTGACGGGTTCCGTTACGGAATTCTTCCAGGGCTGTTTTCAGGTATGTTGCGCTCTGATAAGAGATTTTCGGGAAAGCTGACAGACTGGTACCGTTACCGCGTGGGCCATGACACGCGATACAGGCAGCAATACCTCTTTCTGCGTCACCACCACGGTATAACTTACCGCCCTTTTCAATAACATCTTCAGGTGTACTACCTGCAGACATTTTTTGTGAGGCGAAATACGCAGCCAGATCTTTCATATCCTGGTCAGAAAGCGGAGCAACCATGCCTGCCATGACGGTACCAGCACGTCCTGCGCTGCCGCCTGATTCCATATGTTGTTTGAAGTCTTTCAGTTGTTTATAGATATAAGTTGCATGCTGTCCGGCAATTTTAGGGTACATTTCAATTGCGCTGTTACCGTCAGCATTGTGGCAGGCAGCACAGGTTACTGATTTCTCTTTACCTGCTTCGGCGTCACCGTCGAAAGCGTAGGCAGTACCAGTAACACCGAATAACATCACCAGTGGAAGTACAAGTTTTTTCATGTTGTTCTGTCTCTATCCGCGTTTAAACCGCCAGCAAACTGGCAACGATAATAACCCTAGTTTTTATGCCTATTTTACACGAAACTGCATAAAGTAAAATCCCATAGAACGCGCAAAAGCTTCTGCCGATCCTTCTGATCCGCTACAATGGTCGCAAATTTTCTGCCGGAGAGGCTTGTGTATAAATCAAAAATTAATTATCAGCAAGCAAGGTTTCTGCTCAGTGCCCCTGACATTAAAGCCTTGCCTGCGGATTCAGGTATTGAAGTTGCGTTTGCCGGACGCTCTAACGCGGGTAAATCGAGTGCGCTAAATACACTGACCAGGCAGAACAGTCTGGCCAGAACAAGTAAAACACCAGGGCGCACCCAGCTTATCAATACCTTTACGATGGCTGATGATCAGCGATTGATCGACTTGCCAGGATATGGTTTTGCTAAAGTACCGCTGGAAGTCAAAGAAAAGTGGCAGCGTTCACTGAGCGAATATCTGATGAAGCGAGATAGCCTGAAAGGGCTGGTTGTGCTGATGGATATCAGACATCCGCTGAAAGATCTGGATCAGGATTTGATTCACTGGGCAGTTGAAAGCAAGTTACCGGTATTACTGCTGTTGACTAAAGCAGATAAGCTTGGCCCGGGAGCCCGTAAGAAGGTTTTACTGGAAGTACGCGAAGCATCACTGGCTTTTATGGGAGATGTTACTGTGCATGTATTCAGTTCGCTGACCAGAATGGGATTACCTGAACTGGAGCAAGTGCTTGATAGCTGGTTTGCCCCCGAGCCTGCCTGAACCAGCAGTCTATTATCTTCCCTGATGGTAACGGCAGCATGTTTGCTGTTACCAGAGCAAATAACGCTTAACCATAAAACGTTATTTGCTCTGAATTTCAGATAAAAAAAACCGGCACACAAAGCGCACCGGTCATAGCAAACGGGGAGAAGCTATATAATTTCAAATCAACAGGGTGTCTTATTGCTAAGACATCTTCATTATACATAAATTTTTTCACGTTTGAAGTATTTACTCTAAAAAATCTAAGAAAATTTCATTTTGTAGTGTTATTACATTTTTTGACCAGAAAAGCTGCAGATGTCTGTACTGCTACTCTTGCGGAATACGTCTGAAAAACAGGCAAAAAAAACGCTCCACTGCAAGCAGTGGAGCGATCAAAATAAGTCTGCTTTCTTACCATGCCCATAAAGGACGCTGATTAGAGAAGACAGAACATCTTACCTCTGTACCCTACAGCTCAGATTCTAACCAAGCGCCGGAAGATTGCAAGTTTTTTCTGTAATAAAACTACAAAAAAATCTATATGGCTGTTTTTTGTGCTTTTTTATGTAATTTTATTACCATAATAAAAAAACCCCGGATTTACCGGGGCAGGAGAGGGATCAACATAAACACAGATTAGGACAGGTGCTTAATACAAAAGTTCATTTCTGTTTCAGAATGTTTTATTAGTGCGCCTGATCCCAGTTATCTCCATGACCAGCTTCTGCAACCAAAGGTACATCCAGCTGTGCTGCTGTTGCCATCAGCTGTGTCAGCTGTTCTGTTACGTCCGCGACAGAGGTGGTTTCAACTTCAAATACCAGTTCGTCATGTACCTGCATAATCATGGCGACACTGTTGTCATTTCTGGCTGAGATCCAGTTATCTACCAGAATCATGGCTTTTTTGATGATATCCGCTGCAGTACCTTGCATCGGAGCATTAATTGCTGCCCGTTCTGCTCCTTTTTTACGGCCCATATTCTGAGCATTAATGTCAGGCAAATACAGCCTGCGGCCAAACAGCGTTTCTACATAGCCCTGCTCATGCGCCTGTTTACGGGTGCTTTCCATGTAATTCAGTACTCCGGGGAAGCGTTCAAAGTAACGGTCAACATATTGGTGTGCTTCACCACGCCCAATACCCAGTTGCTTAGCCAGACCAAAAGCAGACATCCCGTAAATAAGGCCGAAGTTAACGGCTTTAGCACGACGGCGCTGCTCTGAAGTAACTTCATCCAGCGTAACGCCAAACACTTCTGCTGCTGTTGCCCGGTGAATATCAAGGCCTTGAGCGAAAGCATTAAGCAGGGCTGGATCTTGTGACAGATGCGCCATGATCCGTAACTCTATCTGGGAATAGTCGATAGCAACGATCTTTTTACCTTCAGGGGCAATAAACGCCTGGCGGATACGGCGGCCTTCTTCGGTGCGAATAGGAATGTTCTGTAGATTAGGATCGGTTGAACTCAGCCTGCCGGTTGCTGCGACTGCCTGATGGTAAGATGTATGGACACGACCGGTTGCCGGGTTCACCATTCTTGGCAACTTATCGGTATAAGTAGATTTAAGTTTGCTTAGCCCGCGGTGTTCGGTAATCAGTTTGGGAAATTCATACTCCAGAGCAAGCTCTGCCAGAACTTCCTCTGCGGTAGAAGGAGTTCCGGTTGGTGTTTTTTTCAGGACAGGTAGCTGCATCTGATCAAACAGAATTTCCTGTAACTGTTTAGGAGATGACAGGTTAAAGTTTTTGCCGGCCTGCTCATAAGCTTGCTGTTCAAGCTCTGTAATACGTTCTGCCAGTTGCAGGCTTTGCTGCTCAAGTAGTCTGGCATTAATAAGTACGCCATGACGCTCTATGTGTGACAGTATGCTGACCAGAGGAATTTCAATATCTGTAACGACTGATGACAGCCGATCTTCTGCCTGTAGCTTCGGCCATAAAGTCTGGTGCAGGCGCAGGGTAATATCTGCATCTTCTGCTGCATAGGGGGCTGCCTGCTCCAGAGGTATCTGGTTAAAGGTCAGCTGTTTGGCGCCCTTACCTGCAATTTCTTCAAAGCTTATTGTTTTATGGCCCAGATATTTCAGCGACAAGCTATCCATATCATGGCGGGCTGCCACGGAATTAAAAACATATGATTCCAGCATGGTGTCAAAAGCAATGCCTTTCAGCGTGATATCGTAACGTGCCAATACACTTTTATCATATTTCAGATTCTGGCCCACTTTGGCTTTTACCGGGCTTTCCAGCCATGGTTTAAGTTGCTGTAGTACCCATTCCCGTGAAAGTTGTTCCGGGGCGCCAATATAGTCATGGGCAACCGGTACATACCAGGCCTGGCCTGCAGCAACTGCAACTGACAGCCCAACCAGGTCTGCCTGCATATAATCCAGGCTGGTTGTTTCTGTATCAAAAGCGACTAGCTCGGCTTTTTCTAGCTGTTGCAGCATCTCGCTGAAGCCTGCCTCGGTCAGCACAGTTTTATATTGTTCACGGTTTATAGCAGAAGCAGGCTGTTCTATGGCTTCGACTGATTCCGTTTTTGATTCGGCAGCAGGTTTGCTGAGTACTTCACTGAGCCATTTCCGGAATTCACATATGCGATAAAGCTCTGCCAGTTGCTGTGTATCCTGTGGCTGGATGTTGAGGTCTTCAGGCTGGTAAGCCAGTTCGACATCAGTTTTAATGGTTGCCAGCTCATAAGAAAGCTGTAACTGTTCTTTATATTCCGTAAGTTTGGCAGCCATAGTTTTGGCTCCCCGGAAATTCAGGGTGGCAACATTATCTATGTGCTGATAAATCTGTTCTATGTTACCCAGCCCCTGCAGCAGGGCGGTTGCTGTTTTATCTCCAACGCCTGGCAAGCCTGGAATATTGTCAACTTTGTCTCCCATCAGCGCCAGATAATCAATAATCAGCTCTGGACCAACACCGAATTTTTCTGTTACTCCTTCCGGGTCAAGTAAAGTAGATGTCATGGTATTGATAAGAGTGACATGCTCATCAACCAGTTGTGCCATATCCTTGTCGCCGGTAGATATCAGAGTATGGCGCCCTGCTTTACTGGCTTGTCTGGCCAGGGTACCAATAACGTCATCGGCTTCTACCCCACTGACACACAGTAACGGCAGTCCCATCGCTTTTATAATGTTATGCAAGGGTTCAATCTGGCTGCGCAGGTCATCCGGCATCGGTGGGCGATGTGCTTTATATTCTGCATACATTTCATTGCGGAATGTCGGGCCTTTAGCATCGAAGACGACTGCCATCTGGGTCGGGTTATATTGCTTGAGCAGGCTTTTAAGCATATTCACAACACCGTAAATAGCTCCTGTTGCTTCTCCTCTGGAGTTGGTCAGATGCGGTGGCGCGTGATAAGCACGAAAAAGATAAGAAGAGCCATCAACCAGAATCAGTGGATTGGTGGGAATATAGACCATAGTTACAATCATCCTGCTAGTGTTTGATATAGGATGCCACAGCCTGCTGGTTACAGCCACATTAGGCTTATACTCAGCAAATAAATAGAGAGGATAAAACTGTGGATAACTTTGTGGGAAATACAATAAAAGCTACACCGGTACAAAAAATGTATCAGTGAGAGATTTTGATAACTGCTTGAAATTTAAAGTTTAAAATAAGGGAGGATAACTGTCCCTGCTTTATTATTATGCTATTCCCTGTGTGTGGAAAACTTTTCCACTCCATTCCTGATGGACTGACAAAAACACGCAGACTCCATAAGGGTGGTCGTGTAGACTACCATAAAGGTAGTCGTTTAATAGAGATTATTTTAAATAATTTTGCTTTAAAAAAGTTATTTTAAAGATAGGAAAGGCATAAAGCAGTATTGGTAACAGCTGGCTGCTATCTCTAAAACAACAATGAATATAAAGGAGTCCGACAATGAAGAAAGTAGCTGTAATTCTGAGTGGCTGTGGAGTATATGACGGAGCTGAAATTCATGAATCAGTTTTAACGCTGTTACATCTGGAGTTGAATGGCGCTGCTTATCAGTGTTTTGCTCCTGATATTGCGCAGTATCATGTTATTAATCACCTGACAGGTGACGCACAGCAAGAGCCGCGAAATGTGCTTACTGAAGCTGCCCGTATTGCCAGAGGTAATATTAAGCCTTTGTCAGATATACAGGCGGCTGAATTTGATGCTGTCGTTTTACCTGGTGGTTTCGGTGCGGCGAAGAATTTATCTGATTTTGCGTTCAAAGGTGCAGAAGCCCGGGTGCTACCGCAATTAAAAGAGGCAATCAGTCAATTTAGCAGTGAACAGAAACCAGCAGGTTTTATCTGCATTGCTCCGGCAATGATTCCGTTACTTTATCCTGCTGGAACCAGCCTGACCATCGGCACAGATACAGCGACAGCAGAAGCAACAGAGAAAATGGGCGGTGTGCATGTGAATTGCCGCGTTCAGGACATTGTGATTGATCATACTTCCAAAGTAGTATCTACACCGGCGTATATGCTGGCGCAATCAGTGGCAGAGGCCAGCGAAGGTATTGGCAAACTGATAAAGGCGGTTCTGGCGCTGACAGAGGGAGCTAAAAAAGTTTCCTGATGCGCTTTAAAGTTATCAGCCTGCAGGCTGTCTCAGAGGACTTCCCCTGATGATAACTTGAAGGTTATAATACCACAAAAATTATATGGCCTTCGGCAAGACAGGATCACTGAAATCATGAAAAAACTGACTATTGCTTTTACCCTGTTACTGTTAACAGTGGGTGTAAATGCCAGTTCACAGACAGATCGGGAAGCATTAGCTAAACGCCTGAGCCCCGTCGGCCAGGTGCATGTTGCCGGAGCCGCCGCTGCAGGACCGGCTGCGGCTGATGGCCCGCGGAGCGGCCAGCAGGTATACCAGAGTTCTTGCTTTGCCTGTCATGGTACTGGCGTGCTGGATGCCCCGAAAAAAGGTGATGCATCCTGGAAGCCCCGCATGGATCAGGGCTTTGATGTTCTGTTGAAGCACGCGATAGAGGGTATTCGTGCCATGCCTGCACGTGGTACCTGCGGTAACTGTTCTGATGATGAACTGGCAGAAGCTATTAAGTTTATGATAGAAGGCGTTTAACGCTCTCCTGTTAATGCAAAGGCCGCAATTGCGGCCTTTCGTTTTTCTGTGGCGTTTCAGATTTTCCTGTAATGACTACAGAGTAGATTGATGTTTCACTATTAAGTTGCCGTCAAACGATCACCAAAAATCAAAAGCCCCTGGATATGTTCTGTAAATAAATGTTAATTAATCGGCAAGCAAGGCTTCCATGTGCTTAAAGTTTGTGCATAATAAGCGGTTATTATAAAAAAGAGTTCGCCCTGAAAGCGGACGTAAATAATTAAAAAAAGAGTTCAGGTTGAAGGAATCAGCAAACTGGCCAAGGCAGATACAACAGGCTACGAACAAGATTCGCCGCCTTACGGTACTGGCTGAACGTTATAAGCGGGCCTATATCATTCAGGGAGCTTTACTGAAGCTGTCTGAACTGGCGAGCACTATCAGCGATATGCGGGAGTTTTATCCGGCTATCCATAAGATGGTGTCTGAGCTGCTGCATGCTGAAAACTTCTATGTCGTATTTTACGATGCCGATACAGAACAATACTCGCTGCAATATTTCTCTGATGAAAAAGATCAGCAATTACTGCCAGATGTTCCTTCCGATGCATTCTCCAGCGGGCTTACCGGTTATGTTGCCCGTACTCGGACGGCACTATTATGTGATACTGATGGCATGAAGAAGCTGATTGCCAGCGGCGACATTCAGGCTCAAGGCTCGCCCTGTACTCACTGGATGGGCATCCCGTTGTGTCGCGGGCAGCAGCTTATCGGTGTAATGGCAATTCAGTCTTACCATACTTACCATCAATATAATGCAGACGATCTTGCACTGTTCAGTAATATCGGTAATCACACCGTAACAGCACTGGACAGAGTTAAAAGCCGTGAGTTACTGGAAGAAACTGTAAGACAGCGTACCAGGCAACTACAGAACATTAATCAGTCACTGCAGAAAGAAATTAAAGAGCGGTCAAATGCTGAGTTATTACAGGCAGCTCTGTACCGAATTTCAGAACTGACGGCCAGCAGCAGTGATATGAACAGTTTTTATCGAGCAGTGCATCATGTACTGTGCGGCTTAATGCCGGCAGATAACTGCTATATTGCCCTGCTGGACGAACAAAAAACCAGGCTGACGTTTCCCTTCTATCTTGACCAATATTCTGCACCGGCCAGAGAGCGCCCATTAAGCAGAGGCTTTACCGAATATGTAATACGGCGGGGTGATGCCTGCCTGATTAACCCTGATGAAGCACAGCAGTTGATTAATAGTGGTGAAATTATCCGGGTCGCCCGTGCGGGCAACCGTCCTGTGCGTTATTCATCCAGCTGGCTGGGAGCGCCGCTGATTATTGAGCAGCAGGTAATGGGGGTTATTGCGCTGCAATCTTATGAGCAGACTTATAGCTACAGTGACTATGAACTGAGCATTCTGCGTTTTGTATCGCAACATATTGCAGTTGCGATTCAGCGCAAACTGACGACCGAGCAGCAAAAGCGCCATCAGGAAGAGCTGGAACGTAAGGTGTTTGAAAGCACCAGAGAATTGCGCCAGACAAATCTTTTTTTACGTTTGCAGGTGGAAGAACGTAAAAAAGCTGAGCAGAAACTGTTTTTCGAGGCTAATCATGACGGCTTGACCGGCCTGGCAAACCGGCAGATGTTTTTGCAGCAGCTTAAACAGCAGTTCGCACTAAGCCGGCGCCAACCTCAGCTTAAAATTGCACTGCTGTTTATCGATCTTGACCGGTTCAAACTGATTAACGACACGCTAGGCCATCATATCGGTGATGCGTTCCTGATGGAAACCAGTAAGCGGCTGCTGGGCACTGTTCGGGAACATGATCTGGTTGCCCGTCTGGGAGGGGATGAATTTGTTATTCTGCTGAACAACCTGCAGGATGACATGGATGCAGAAGAAGTGGCTGAGCGGATTATTGACAGAGTCCGCCAACCGTTTTATCTGCAGGGGCAGCAGGTTTATTCTGGTGCCAGTATCGGTATCGCTGTATTACAGCCAACCTACAGTAAAGCTGAAGCGTTACTCCGGGATGCAGATGCGGCTATGTATCAGGCTAAATCTCTGGGCCGCAACCGGTTTGTCATTTTTAACGACAGTATGCGTGAGCAGATGCTGCAAACGCTTAATATGGAACAAGTATTACAGCAGGCTTTGGAGCAGCAGCAATTTACCGCTGTCTATGAACCGGTATTATGCGG
>CAZXTH010000068.1:11016-11916 GCA_964643585.1 uncultured Pseudoalteromonadaceae bacterium | reverse complement strand
CAGAATATCTATGCCTTTAACGATAGTTGTAGCTTCTTCCTGCATCAGCAGATCATCAGCAGTGATATAAGGTTCACATTCTGCTGCGTTTATCAGCAGATATTGAATTTCGCTGTATTTGCCTATCTTCAGATGAGTAGGAAAGCCTGCACCACCTAACCCGGCAATACCGCTGTCCTGAATGCGTTCCAGAATGGCATGGCTGTCTGCTGTAGTCAGATTCATTGGTTCACGCGGGCGCCATTCATCCTGCCTGTCAGGTTCCAGCACGATAGTGGTTTCCGGTAAAGCCGAAGGATGAGCTGAAACATGCTCTGTTACTGCAATAATATTGCCGGAGGTTGGGGCATGTACCGGTACTGTCATCGGGTTATCGGCGGAGGTTAAAGGTTGTCCTTTTAAGACCCGCTCTCCAATCTGAACCAGCAGCTTTCCTGCCTCACCGTTATGTTGCCGTACCGGAATATACAGCCGTTCAGGCAGAGGCATGACGGCTATCGGTTTATGTGTTGTCTGGCTTTTTCGGGTTGGCGGATGTATACCACCATGAAAATCCCATATTGCACCGGACTGAATTTTTTCAAATAATGTTTCCACCGGTGATTACTCCAACACTCTGACCGGGATGGTGTTTAAATCCCATTTCCAGCTGTCTGGCGTAACAGGCACAGGCAACATTTCAATACAATCTACCGGGCAGGGCTCAACACACAAATCGCAGCCGGTACATTCATCAGCCAGTATGGTATGCATCTGTTTCGATGCGCCAACAATAGCATCAACCGGGCAGGCCTGAATACACTTTGTACACCCTATGCATTCTTCTTCGCGGATAAAGGCTACACGTTTAATTGCCGGTTGTTGTGCTGCATCCAGTGGCTTGGCTTCTACACCCATCAG
>CAZXTH010000068.1:3230-11006 GCA_964643585.1 uncultured Pseudoalteromonadaceae bacterium | reverse complement strand
GTTCGGCCAGTTTTTTTATTGTGGCTTCACCGCCTGGCGGACATTTATTGATGGTATCACCATTGGCAATAGCTTCAGCATATGGCCTGCATCCCGGATATCCGCATTGTCCGCATTGGGTTTGCGGTAGTATCTGATCAATCTGATCAACCAGCGGATCGCTTTCCACTTTAAAACGCACAGCGGCATAACCCAATACTGCACCAAACAGTACCGATAATACGCCAATCACAACTAAGGCAGTAAATAACGACATTACACTTTCACCAGCCCGGTAAATCCCATAAATGCAAGCGACATCAGTCCGGCTGTAATCATTGCAATAGCTGCGCCTTTAAATGGAACCGGCACATCTGCGGCGGCGAGTCTCTCCCGCATTGCAGCAAATAAAATAAGGACCATGGCAAAACCTATTGCAGCACCAAAACCATAAACAAAAGAGTTCACAAAGTCATGACGGGCATTAATGTTAAGCAAGGCAACGCCAAGTACGGCACAGTTAGTTGTGATAAGCGGCAGAAAAATCCCCAGCAAACGGTAAAGTGTCGGGCTGGTTTTGTGCACTACCATCTCTGTGAACTGTACCACTACAGCAATAAGCAGAATAAAGGTTAGTGTCCGGAGAAACAGCAAATTAAGCGGAGCCAGAATATAGTGATCTATCAGGTAGCTGCTGACTGAGGCCAGAGTCAGCACAAACGCTGTAGCCAGTGACATGCCGATCGCGGTTTCCAGTTTGCCGGATACACCCATAAACGGGCACAAACCAAGAAATTTTACCAGTACGAAATTATTGACAAGCACTGTGCTAATCAGCAAAAGCAGGAATTCGGTCATAGCTTCTGTCAGAAAAATTGAAGGTGTATATTATGCAATTATGTCAGGTAAGAAACAACCTATAGCCCATAGGGGCTTTAGGTTGTTTCCGTGTATAAAAGGGATAGTTACATACAGACAGGCTTGCCAATGTAATAGCCTTGTATGCCATCAATAAATAACGATTCCAGCATTAGTTTTTCAGCTTCGGTTTCAACACTTTCTGCCAGCACTCCTACGCCCAGGCGGTGTGCTAAATCGATCATCAGTCGCATAAAGTACTGATTATTTTTATCTTCGTCTATATGACGGCTGTAGCTGCCATCCATTTTTATAAAGTCTGGCTTTAAATCACGGAAAAACTTGAATGAAGTTATACCGTTACCAAACTTTTCAGCCGTTAGTCTGGCACCGGAGCGGTGTAGCATATCAATAAAACGTTTGCTGGTTTTCAGGTTTTGCTGCAGGCCAAATTCTGAGACCTCAAATACCAGTTTGGCAGCAACTTTAGCATCTTTAAGCAGCCTTCTTTCGAGCCAGATAACAAACTGATCATCATGAATACTCCGGGCTGACAGGTTTAGCCCGAAGCTTTGCTCTTCCAGTGATTTGGCTTTTATGATGGTCAGAGCTGTTTCAATAATCAGTCTGTCTACTGCGGTTATCCGATCCAGTTTTTCGGCCATTGCAAGAAAAGATGCGGTGGGCAGAATCTGGTTATCCTGTGTTTTGAAACGTACCAGTACTTCAGAATAGGCCGGAGCAGAAAGATCAGATGGCTGGATAGGTTGTATAAGCAGGCTGATTCTGCTGTTAGTCAGTACATCGTCTATGACATTGCGCCAGTTCTGGTTGCCATAAGCATGGTTACCCATCTCAAGACCATTGGTTTCTTTGTGCAGGTGCCATGCATTGGTTTGTTTAGTCTGAGCCAGACTGATTGCTGTGTCGGCAATTGCCAGTAACTCGCCAAGTGCTTTGCCATTTTCATACATGACCATGCCAGTATAGGCAACAGAATCAAGTTCGGCTTGTTGCTGGTAAGTGTTGAAATTGCTTTGTAGTTGCATTGCGACGTTATCTGCTTCAGTGCTACTGATATCCGGTAGCAGAATGCCAAAGTCAGAACCACTGAGCCGGTAAATACGGCTGTTATTAAATGAAGAGGTTACTTTTTTCAGAATGGAAGCAACTTCCTGAATATAGTGGTCACCTTCCTGATAGCCTCTGGTCTGGTTAAGGTTTTGCAGTTCTGTGCAGCGGGTGATAGCAAAGGCGCCGGTAACATGGCTTTCAGAAAGCCGCAGCTGTTCTTCATAGTACTGTACAAAACGGTTACGGTTGGGCAGCCCGGTCAGATGATCCCGGTAAGCCTCTTCTTCAATTAAACGTGCGGTTTCTTCCATACTACGGAATTGCTCACGGCTGAAGTGCATCAGTCGTTGCAGTGGCACTGTCAGGGCCGAAAATGCAACGGGTACCTGTTTCCAGTCGGGCTCGTTTTTTTGAGGATCGGCAATAAATTGTTCCGTAAGCTGACTGATAGACTCTGTTGCCACTTTATAATCACGGTTGAGTAATAATTTACTGGCAATTGGTGGGAACCAGATAAGCACGAAAGGCAGTAAAAACAGAAACAGAGCAAACCAGCGGAATTGCCTGAGCTGTGCGCTGAGATCCAACTGGTAATGCACCTGAATATTATGTTCAGGATCTGTCACATGCTGCAGGCTGAAATCGGCCCCGGCCATATTCAGCAGCCAGAATGAAACCGGTGGCAGGTGCTGCAGGGTATTTTGTTCGTGCAGGATAGTGTTATCTATCTGGCTGATACGCAGAGCCAGTAATGGGAATGTCCGCTCAAGTTGTCTGCTCAGCAACTTACCATCACCGGTGAGATGGTGGCTGATTATCTGAGTTACAGCATTCCGGACCTGAGTCTGGGTAAGATTAATCTGCAACCTAGTGTAATACATCAGGCTGTAAACCAGCATAAAAGAAAATAATAGTGTGCTGAATAACTGCACCAAAAGCAGGGGACGGAATATTCTCATACTAAGCGGCAACCTAAGACACAAAGGTCTCCTTGACCTGAATATTACTATAGCCTAAGCGACCATAAGCGTAAGCTGATTAAATAAAAATTATATTGATAAAAAAATAATGAATTGTTGCAGAATAGCGAGAGATAAATGTATGGAAGCTGAATGAATGGCTCCCCAGGTTGGACTCGAACCAACGACCTACGGATTAACAGTCCGCCGCTCTAACCGACTGAGCTACTAGGGAACAGCATTCAACGGGGGGCAATACTAATGCCAGCCATGCACCCTGTCAACACTTTACCTCAGGGATTTTGAGCTTTGATGCTTACTTGGATATTGTTTAAACAAAGCTACCTGAAATCAGTGGGCTGCGGTTATCTTTTATGGGCACAAATCTTTCCTCGTGCCTTGCCTGAAATGTTTTCAAACTGAAAAAAACGCCATTATCAAAGATAAATAGCCCCTAGTCTCTGAATCGGTTTAAACGCGAGTAAAGAGCTAATTTTGTATTCAGCTATACGCAGGAATATACAAAGCACACAAATAGTAATAGTTATTATTACGGAGAATAACCTGAGTTGATTACGCCTAACTTAATGTCATATAAGTTATTTTTCATAAAGCTGTCATATCTGCAGACGGTTATCCACAGAAGCTGTTGATAAGTCTGTGAATGAGCGGGTGACTACTGCGGCAAAGCCTTAGCCTTTCTGAGTTACACGCAGGTCAAGTAAGAATAGATGAATTTTTTATATGTTATAAATCAATTGCTTAGTGTTTTATGTGAATGGGTGCAACTTTTGTTAGAGATAAAAAGACTGGCATAAATTAAGCAGGCGGAATTGTGAACTGTTTTGCTGCTTTCTTTATAGCGTGCATTATTTAGCACCATGTCGTCATCTGTCATGGCCTGTTCAGCCAGTTTTCTTTACAATAGCGCTCCCATATTCCGGCAGGTTTTCCATGACTACGCATTCAGCTTCCAGCCCGATCCTTCACGGAGATATCAGCAAAACTCTCAAGATGATGACAGTGCCGATGCTACTCGGCATGTTAACGCTGATGAGCTTTAATCTGGTTGATACTTTTTTTGTCAGTATGCTGGGTACTGAGCCTCTTGCCGCAATCAGTTTTACTTTTCCTGTTACTTTTACTGTGATTAGCCTGGGGATTGGCCTCAGTATCGGTACTTCTGCCGTGATTGCTAAAGCTCTTGGTGCAGGCCAGACTGAAACTGCCAGAATTGATGGTACGGGGGCATTACTGCTAACAACCGTCATGGTGATGCTGTTATCTGTTGCCGGGTATTTGTTAACCGACACCTTATTCAGTTTAATGGGAGCAGAAGGGCAAGTACTGGTTTATGTCCGGCAATATATGGGGATCTGGTTTGCTGCTTCGGTATTACTGGTCATTCCAATGATCGGCAATGCTGTACTCAGGGCAGCAGGTGATACCCGGACACCTAGTCTGATAATGGCTTTTTCTGGCCTGTTGAATGCCATTCTTGACCCGATACTGATTTTTGGATTTGGTCCGGTGCCTGCTCTTGGTATTCAGGGTGCAGCTATTGCCAGCGTGGTTTCCTGGGGCGGTGGGTGTATTCTGATCATTCACTTGTTGCTTAAGCGGCAGTTAATTAGCGCCGACTGGCTGCCATTGGCAGAATTACTCCCGGTATGTCGCCGCATTCTGTCAATTGGATTGCCTGCAGCAGGGGCTAATATGCTGACACCTCTGGCAACGGCTATTCTGACAGCTATTATGGCCAGCTATGGCCCTTCAGCCGTAGCGGCTTTTGGTGTGGGAGCCAGACTGGAAAGCATTGCCATGCTGGTTATTCTGGCATTGTCGATGACATTACCTCCTTTTATCAGTCAGAACCTGGGCGCCGGGAATCTGGAACGTGTCCGGCAGGCTTACCAGGTTTCTGTCCGCTTTATTATAGGATGGCAGTTACTGGTGTATTTGCTGCTGGCCGCTCTGGCATGGCCGCTGGCCCGGTTATTTACCAATGAACCTGAAGTTGCTGCCTATATTTGCTGGTTTATCTGGATAGTGCCGCTGGCATATGGTTTACAGGGCACTATTATTCTTTTATGTACCGTTTGCCTGGGCGGGCGGTAAATTGGGTGGAGTAGTTGGGTTATTTATCGGTTGTGTACTGGCGAATCTGTGTACTGCACTGCTTGCTTATTACGGCTTTAATTTATTATTAAAACGGCAGCAACAGGCATCTGACCGGAGGGATATATGACAAGAGAGTTTGAACTGGTTTCTGAATATCAGCCGGCAGGAGACCAGCCTGAAGCAATTCGTAAGCTGGTGGAAGGCCTTGATGCCGGATTAGCTCATCAAACATTGCTGGGGGTAACCGGTTCAGGTAAAACATTCACCATGGCTAATGTTATTCAGCAGGTAAACCGGCCAACACTGATTATGGCGCATAATAAAACGCTGGCGGCACAGCTGTATGGAGAAATGAAAGCGTTTTTCCCGCATAATTCGGTTGAGTACTTTGTATCCTATTACGATTATTACCAGCCCGAAGCATATGTTCCTTCTACAGATACATTTATTGAGAAAGATGCCTCTATTAATGAGCATATTGAGCAGATGCGTTTATCTGCAACAAAAGCGCTGATGGAACGGCGCGATGTTGTTATTGTGGCATCGGTATCTGCTATTTATGGCTTGGGTGATCCTGATTCCTATATGCAGATGCTGTTGCATCTGAAACAGGGTGATATTGTTGACCAGCGTTTTATTTTGCGGCGGTTGGCCGAATTGCAATACACCCGTAATGATGTAGATTTTCAGCGGGCAACATATCGTGTCCGAGGCGATGTAATCGATATTTTTCCGGCAGAATCGGATGATATTGCTGTACGGGTAGAGTTGTTTGATGAAGAAATAGAACGGATCAGTTTATTTGATCCGTTAACCGGTGCAGTAGAGAAAATTGTGGCGCGGTACACTATTTATCCGAAAACACACTATGTAACCCCACGGGAAAAAATTCTTGATGCTATTGAGCATATAAAAGAAGAGTTAAGAGAGCGCAGAGAGATATTACTGGCTAATAATAAGCTGGTGGAAGAGCAACGTCTGGCACAGCGCACTATGTTTGATATCGAAATGATGAGTGAGCTGGGATATTGTTCTGGTATTGAAAACTATTCGCGTTATTTATCTGGCAGAGCTAATGGCGAGCCTCCGCCAACCTTACTGGATTATTTTCCTGCTGACGGTTTGATGTTTATCGATGAATCTCATGTCACGGTATCGCAAATTGGTGCCATGTATAAAGGTGACCGTTCGCGTAAAGAAAACCTGGTAAATTATGGTTTCAGGTTGCCTTCTGCACTGGATAACCGTCCACTGAAATTTGATGAGTTTGAAGCTATTGCCCCGCAGCGGGTATATGTTTCTGCAACACCTGCCAGCTATGAACTGGATAAATCTGCCGGTGAAGTCATAGAGCAGGTTGTCAGACCAACAGGCCTGGTTGACCCGGAGATTGAAATCAGGCCGGTGGCAACTCAGGTTGATGATCTGTTATCTGAAGCCTATAAACGGGCGGAAGTGGGTGAGCGGGTATTGGTTACCACTCTGACGAAGAAAATGGCCGAAGATTTAACGGACTATCTCAGCGAGCATCAGGTAAAAGTGCGTTACCTGCATTCTGATATTGATACCGTTGAACGGATGGAGATTATCCGGGACTTACGGTTGGGCGTATTTGATGTACTGGTAGGAATCAACCTGCTACGTGAAGGGCTGGATATTCCGGAAGTTTCTCTGGTTGCTATCCTGGATGCAGATAAAGAAGGCTTTTTGCGTTCAGACCGTTCACTGATTCAGACTATAGGTCGGGCCGCCCGGAATCTGAGTGGTCGGGCTATTTTGTATGCAGATAGAATTACCGGTTCGATGCAGCGTGCAATAGATGAAACAGAACGGCGCCGGGCCAAGCAAATATTATTTAATAAGCAACATGGTATTTTACCTAAAGCCATTAAAAAGAAAATTGCTGATGTTATGGATATGGGGCAGGATGTTTCCGGGCAAGCATTACCTGTGGCTGCTGAAAAAGTCAGACTTATCAAAGGTAAAACGCCTTATCAGATTGAAGCTGAGATTAAACAGCTGGAACAAAAAATGTTGCAGCATGCACGTAATCTGGAGTTTGAACAGGCTGCAGAATTGCGTGATAAAGTGCACTTGTTGAAGCAGGCATTACTGGAAATTTAATTTTACAGCCCTGTAAATTCAGGGCTTTTTATTTTGTGATAAATAATATTTTTATAGCGAATAAATAAATTCAATTCAGTTTTCATTCATATGGGATTGTTAGGATGCGCGGCAGGTGTATAACCTGTATTGTATAAGCATTAAGGACTTTATTATGAAACGTACAATCCTAGCTTCTTTTGTTGCAGTTTTTTCTTTCGGCGCTCTGGCTAATACTTATCAGCATCAGTCAGATCTGGACTACAGCTGGGGAGATGTAGGGGCAGCCGATGTTGATACCTGGTCTTTTCAACATAAATTCTTTCTGACACCGGTAAGCCTGAATACTAACGCACCTTACGCTGAAGCTGCTTTTATTGGCCGCAACAGCAATGTTAATGCTGCTTATAGCTACAGTAAAATAGATTTCCCTGGTGGTGATACCAGCCAAAGTGCCTGGAGTATTGGTGGTGAGTACATGGACCAGAGCCATAACTTCTACGGTGCATTACAATGGATAGAATATAACGGCACTGATACCCGTGCAGTTCTGGGTCGCGCTGGTTATTTTGTGCAGCCAGACTGGCTGGTAGCGCTGGATATCCGTCATACCCGTCCAGATGGTATCGGCTCTTACACTGAATACGGCGTTAGTACCAAGAAACTGCTGGCACTGGAAACC
>CAZXTH010000068.1:0-3220 GCA_964643585.1 uncultured Pseudoalteromonadaceae bacterium | reverse complement strand
CTGGAAACCGGCGATTTTATTAATCTGGAAGCCCGTTACATGGATATTCGTGACCGCTCAGAATCTGAGTATGGTGTAGCGGCAGATTATTACTTTGGTAAAACGGTTTCTGTAGGTTTGGCATATGACTGGACATCAAAAGATGTTGTCAGCTCAGAAACTGATTCATTTACTGTTCGCGGCAGCTGGTATGTTACTCCTGCGCTGGCATTAAAAGCGTCAGTAACGTTTGATGATCTGATCACCAATGATGATGTTTACCATGTTGGTGCCAGCTACCGTTTCTGATAAAACGCAAAGCTGTTAATTGATAAACAAGCCGGTATCATTGATACCGGCTTTTTTATTTACTTTTTATAGCCGGATACTGCCAGAGCGTGCTAACGTTTTAAGGTTGAATGTCATTCATATCATGATCTTTTGATCATAGAACCTGTTTACGAGCACGCGAACAAAGGTTATGCAAGGCAAAAACAGGTGCACAACCTTTGGTTGTAAACCTGTTTTTAACACCGCAGAGCCAAAGTGCAGCAGATCATAAACAGGTTCTGAAATATAATTGCTTAATGTGTAATAACAGGATTGCTCATGAAACGCCATCTTGCTTCCACTGTTTTATCATTACCTTTATTGCTGACTTTTCATTGTTATGCCGATGACTGGCTTCCTCCATTGCCGCAATGGCAGGGAAGCAGCGAACAGTTAATTCAGGATAAGCATCATCCGTGGGTGACAGCTGCAGAATTAAGTGGCTTAACAGATAGCCCGGATTATCAGGCATCAATAGCCTATCTGCAAAAACTGGTTGCCAGTTCTTCTTTGCTGAGCATGGAAGTCATTGGCACCAGCCCGCAAGGCCGTTCGATTTATCTGGTTAAAGCCAGTAAAGAATTGTCTGTGCTGGGGCAGGATAAGCAGAAGCCGGTTTTGCTGGTACAGGCGGGTATTCATAGCGGAGAAATTGACGGCAAAGATGCCGGTTTTATGTTGTTAAGGGACATTGCTCACGGTGATAAAGAGCCATTGCTGGATAATGCAAATTTATTATTTATTCCCATTCTGTCGGTAGATGGGCATGAGCGCCGTTCTTTACATAACAGGATGAATCAGCGTGGGCCCTTGCATCAGGGATGGCGTGCTACTGCACAGAATATTAACCTGAACCGTGATTACACTAAAGCCGACGCACCTGAAATGCAGGCATTGCTGGGAGTGCTAAACCGCTACAAGCCGGATTTGTATCTGGATATTCATGTCACAGATGGTGAGGATTATCAGTACGATATTACCTACGGCTTTAACGAGCCTTTTGCCAGTACCAGCCCGAATGGCGCCAGTTGGCTGGATATGGTGTACCGGCCGGCAGTTAATCAGGCATTGAGTGAGGCAGGGCATATTCCCGGCCCGCTGGTATTTGGTGTTGACGCTCTGGATTTCAGTAAAGGAATTACAGGCTGGACAGCCTCTCCCCGTTATTCCAATGGTTACGGTGACGTCAGGCATCTGCCAACTGTGCTGGTGGAAAACCACAGCTTAAAACCTTACCGGCAGAGGGTGCTGGGTACTTATATATTACTGGAACAAAGCCTGCGGGTGCTAAGCGAGCAAGGCAAAGCATTACGGTTGGCACGCCTGGCAGATGAACATGCCCGTCCGTCCCGGATGGTATTGCGCTGGGGAGCGACTGATGAGCCACAGTTAGTCCGCTTTAAAGGGATGTCCTATAAGGTTACAGACAGCAGGATTAGCGGTAAACCATATATTCAGTGGACCGGACAGCCCCAGACTTACGAGCAGTTACCGGTATTCTGGGAGCGTATCCCTCTGGTTGATATTGTGATTCCTGCGGCGTACTGGATCCCACCAGAGCAGCAAACCGTTCTGGAGCGCCTGGCATTGCATGGTATTGTGCTGGAAACATTGCAGACATCACGCAAAGTCAGAGTAGAGCAGCTGAGTGTCAGCGATTTTGCCTTTGCTGAACGTCCTTTTGAAGGGCGTTTTATGGTGAAACAGGCCAGTTTTAGCCGTTTACCACAGCAGATAACGTTGCCTGCAGGTTATGTCAGGGTTAGTACAGACCAGGCTTTGGGACGGCTTGCTGTTGCATTGCTTGAGCCTACTGCACCAGACTCTTTTTTCAGCTGGGGATTCTTCCCCGGAATGTTTGAGCGAACAGAGTATTTTGAGCCTTATGCGATAGAACCATTGATTGAAAAGATGCTGGCTGAACAGCCGCAACTGGAAAATGCTTTTCGTAAAGCCCTGGCTGAAGACGAAGCTCTGCGCAGTAATCCACGGGAACGTTATAACTGGTTTTATAAGCAAATGCCGTTTTATGATCAGCAATATCTGAAATACCCGGTGCTGACAGAACCGTAACCAGAGGCAGTTTTATTCTGAGGGAATAACATCAACGGCCACACGTAATTGATGCTGGCCGTTTCCCTGCAATAATCCTTTTAACGGTACGACATCGGCATAATCACGGCCATAGGCCAGCGTAATATATTGTTCGCCGGGCAGTTGGTTGTTGGTTGGGTCAAAGTCTGTCCAGCCAGCTACCGGGTCATAAACCGCAAACCAGGCATGTGAAGCATCCGCCCCTACCAATCTGGCCTGTCCCGCAGGTGGCCGGGTCTCCAGGTATCCGCTGACATACCGGGCCGGGATACCAACAGAGCGCAGGCAACAGATAGCCGCCTGTGCAAAATCCTGACAGACTCCCCGTTTATGTTCCAGTACAGTTGCTACCGGCGTTATGACAGAGCTGAAACCGGGATCAAACAGAAATTCACTGTAGATATACGTCATCAGCTTGTGGGCAGCTTCTGTTACAGTAAGTTCCGGTGTCAGCAAAGACAGCATCAGTTCCCGGGCCTGAGGCAAAAGAGGAATCATTTTGCTGCTTCCGGTACACAAACGTGCTTCCAGTGCAGATTGACTATATTGCTGCTGCAGTCGTTGTGGCAGCTGCTGCCAGCGAGTTTCTGCGGTAACATCCGGCCGTGGGTTCAGAATAACCTGATAACGGGCAAATACTGACAGGCATTCATGCGGTGGTTGCAGATGGATGAAATGGCGGGTGTTACCAAACCGATCCTGCCATTGTTGTATTTCTGATGGTGCCGGGGTGACTTGCAACCGGAATTGCTCAATATTTTGCCAGGGCAGTATACGCGGAGTCAGACAAGCCAGATTGTAGCTGTTAGCAATAGGG
>CAZXTH010000067.1:9624-12024 GCA_964643585.1 uncultured Pseudoalteromonadaceae bacterium | reverse complement strand
GTTGCTAATTGCTTCAACTGATGCAACAAAGTATCTGTGGGTGTAACCCACCATGCAGTCCCTAACTTCAGTGTTACCTGTCCTTCCGGCCGCTGATAGCGTACATTAACCGGTACAGTCCCTGCTTTAAATTCTTCCAGCGCTTGCTGCAGTCTCAACAGATAATGTGAGTCTATCAGTTGAGATTCCACGGTAATATTAAGATATTTCAGGCGTTTTTCCCGTTGCTCGGTAATTTCGCTGACATCGCGGCCGGTCATTGTAAGGCCACCGTTAAAATCATCAAAGCTGACCTGTCCGGTTATAGTCAAAATCCGGTCTTTTTGCAGCTGTTGTTCAAAGTTTTCCAGCTGATCCGGGAAAAAACGTACATCCAGCCTGGCTGATTTATCGTCTAGGGTGACAATAGCCCAACGGCGGCCTTTTTTGTTAATCATTACCCGGACAGAAACAACAAGCCCGGCAACGGTGACACTCTGATCCTTTTTAGTTGGTTGTAACTCTACCAACCTGCAGGAAATATAACGTGGAATTTCGTCCAGATAACGGTTAATCGGGTGTCCGGTCAGATATAAACCCAGTGTTTCCCGTTCGCCTTCAAGCCATACTTCATCAGGCCAGGGTTCAACTTGTTTAAATGCCTGAGCTACATCTTCCGGCTGCGGGCTGAGTATACCAAACAGATCATCCTGTCCCATAGCTTCAGCTTTTGCCTGCTGGTCAGCCGCTTTCATCGCCTCTTCAAGACTAGCCGAAAGAGCAGCCCGATGCGGCCCTAGTTGATCCATTGCACCTGAGAGAATCAGTTTTTCTATAACTCTTCTGTTCAGCCGTTTTAAATCAACTTTGGCACAAAAATCAAATAAATCTGTAAAGCGGCCTTTTTGCTCACGGGCTTCAATAATAGCTTCAATCGGCCCTTCACCTACACCTTTGATGGCACCGATACCATAGACGATATGCCCTAGTTCATTTACCGTAAACTTATACTGCCCTGTATTAACATCCGGCGGAATTAATTTGAGTTTCATCCGCTCACATTCATCCACCAATGTTACGATCTTATCTGTATTATCCATATCAGCCGACATTACCGCAGCCATAAACTCAGCCGGGAAATGCGCTTTCATCCACAGAGTCTGATACGATACCAAAGCATAGGCTGCTGAGTGCGATTTGTTAAAACCGTAACCAGCAAACTTTTCTACCAGATCGAAAATCTTTATCGCCAGTTCTGGGTCAATACCATTTTTTGCAGCACCTTCCTGGAAGGTATCACGCTGTTTGGCCATTTCCTCTGGCTTTTTCTTACCCATCGCACGACGTAGTAAGTCTGCACCACCTAACGAATAGCCAGATAGCACCTGAGCAATCTGCATTACCTGTTCTTGGTACAGGATAATACCGTAGGTTGGATCCAGAATAGGTTTCAGCGATTCATGCTGATATTGCGCATCGGGATATGATATCTCTTCCCGGCCGCGTTTACGGTCAATAAAGTTATCCACCATCCCGGATTGTAGCGGACCAGGGCGAAACAGAGCTACCAGTGCGATCATGTCCTCAAAACAGTCTGGCTGTAAGCGGCGGATAAGATCTTTCATTCCTCTGGATTCAAGCTGAAATACAGCTGTGGTATCTGCTTTCTGCAGTAAATCAAAGCTTCTTTTATCTGTCAGGGGAATATGGTTAATATCAATGGGTTGTTTACCTTCACGACGTAATCTGTCGTTAGTCATATCTACAGCCCATTGCAGAATGGTCAGCGTCCGTAATCCCAGGAAGTCGAACTTGACCAGCCCAGCGTATTCAACATCGTTTTTATCAAACTGAGTAACCGGGTTTTTACCTTCCTCGTCACAATAAATAGGTGCAAAATCGGTAATTTTTGTCGGGGCAATCACAACCCCTCCGGCGTGCTTACCGGCATTACGGGTAACCCCTTCCAGCCGGCGCGCCATATCAATCAGATCACGGACTTCCTGGTCCTGTTCATATAACTCAGGTAAACGAGGCTCTTCTTTAAAAGCCTGTTCCAGAGTCATGCCTGGTGTAGGAGGAATCAGTTTGGAAATACGATCAACAAAACCATACGGATGCCCAAGCACACGGCCCACATCGCGGATAACCGCTTTGGCTGCCATAGTACCAAAAGTGATAATCTGCGATACCGCATCACGTCCATACATATCAGCAACGTGCTCAATTACCTCATCACGCCGGTCCATGCAGAAGTCGACGTCGAAATCCGGCATGGATACCCGTTCCGGGTTCAGAAAACGTTCGAATAGCAGGTCAAAAGCCAGTGGATCAAGATCGGTAATTTTCAGAGCATAAGCGACAAGAGAACCCGCTCCAGATCCCCTGCCCGGCCCGACAGGAATATTGTTATCCTTGCTC
>CAZXTH010000067.1:0-9614 GCA_964643585.1 uncultured Pseudoalteromonadaceae bacterium | reverse complement strand
AACTCCATTACTACCAGAAAGTAGCCAGGAAAGCCCATCTGGTTTATAACATCCAGCTCTATCTGTAGCCGGTCATCATATTCCGGCCGCCGCTGTAATCTTACCTGCTCATCAGGAAACAGCTGGATTAGACGATCTTCAAGACCCTCGCGGGATTTATGCACCAGATAATCAGCATCCGACATTCCGCCCGTCGGGAAGGCCGGCAGGAAATATTCTCCCAGCCGGATAGTGACATTACAGCGCTTGGCTATTTCAACTGAGTTGGTTATTGCTTCAGGCAAATCATCAAAAAGTTTCTGCATTTCCTGCCCGGAACGCAGATATTGCTGCTCTGAGTAATTCTTAGGCCGTCTTTTATCATCCAACGTATAACCGTCATGTATCGCTACACGAATCTCATGAGCAGAAAAATCAGCTTCCTCCAGAAACACCACTTCATTGGTCGCAACAACAGGTAAATCAGCAGTTTCAGCCAGCTCAATAGCTTTCTGAATATAAAGCTCCTCATCTGCTCTTCCGGTTCGGATCAACTCCAGATAAAAGCTATCAGGGAAATATTGCTGATAAAATGCAACTAATTGCTGCAGGCTCTGGTGGTTTTCTTTAAGTAATGCTTTACCGACAAGCCCTTCTTTTCCGCCTGATAGCAAAATCAAACCGGTAGCATGTTCAGCCAACCAGTCGTGATCTATCTGCGGTTTATTCTCTATATTGCCCCGTAAATAAGCTTTAGAAATCAGCATAGTGAGATTCTGGTAACCCAGATCATCAGCAGCCAGAATTAACATTCTGCCACTTTCACCCGGGAATAACGGATGCTGAACCCAGAAATCAGCTCCTATAATCGGCTTAATACCCGCATCATGTGCAGTACTATAAAAACGTACCAGACCACATAAGTTCATCTGATCCGTTAACGCCAATGCCGGCATTGCCTGTTTCTGTGCAGCTTTCACAATTGGCTTAACTTTAGCGACACCATCAATCATGGAAAAATCGCTATGCACCCTCAGATGAACAAAAACCGGTTCACTCATGGTTGCAATAACTCAGTAACGGGCCGGAAGCTGCGACGATGTTCAGCCAGAATACCATGCTCACGAATTGCACTCAGATGCTGAACTGTCGGGTAACCTTTGTGTTTGTCAAAACCGTACTGCGGATATGCCTGATGCAACACAACCATTTCCTGATCGCGTGCTACCTTGGCCAAAATTGATGCTGCGCTGATTTCAGGAACCAATGAGTCACCTTTCACCACAGCGGTTGCTGGCACTGCAAAATGCGGACAACGGTTGCCATCAATCAGAATCCATTCTGGTGTTACGGATAAAGCGGCAACAGCACGCTGCATTGCCAACATAGTAGCATGGAGAATATTCAGCTGGTCTATTTCTGCTGGCTCTGCCCGCCCGAGAGCCCAGGCCAGGGCATTGTCACGAATTTTATCCGCCAGTAATAAACGTTTGGTTTCCGATAATTTTTTCGAATCAGCCAGGCCTGCAATCGGCCTGGTAGGGTCAAGTATCACCGCAGCAGTAACGACAGCTCCAATTAATGGCCCTCGTCCTACTTCATCTACCCCACAAATTAATTGGGTGTCAGGTCTTTGATACTGCATGATCTTCAATCAACTCCAGAACGGCGGCAGCAGCCTGTTTACTGGCATCGCATTTTAATTGTTGGTGCATATCCAGATAACGCTGCTGTAATATCCCGGCGTTTTCTGATTGCAACAAAGGCGCCATCGCTTGCACCAGATTATCAGGTGTAACCTGGTCCTGCAGTAACTCCGGTACTAAGCGGTTATCAGCCAGTAAATTAGGCAAGCTGAAGTGTTCAATTTTTACCAGCCGTTTCGCCAGTTGATATGTCAGGCTGTTCATCCGGTAGGCAACCACCATAGCACACTTGGCCAGCATTGCTTCCAGAGTTGCTGTACCTGATGCTATAAACACTGCATCAGCAGCCAGCAACACCTCTCTGGCCTGCCCTTGAAATTGCTGCAATGGTAAATCTGGCATTATTGCTTGTTTGATTTGTTCAAACTGCTGTGCTTTTTCTGCTGTAACCATATTCGTTACCAGCTGCAATTGCGGATAATGCTGCTTCAAAATAGCTGCAGCTTTTAAAAAATCTGCGGCCAGTAATTTTATTTCATTTTTTCTGCTACCCGGCATAACTGCCAGTACCGGCACGTCAGGAGATAGCCCCAGAGCAGTTTTGGCTGCAGCTTTATCAACCTGCAATGGCATACTATCTGCCAGAGTATGACCAACAAAAGTACAGGGAACCTGGTGTTTGTCATAAAACGCTTTTTCAAACGGAAATAAAGAAAGCACCAGATCAGTTGCTGCTGCTATTTTGAAAATTCGTTTCTGCCGCCATGCCCAAACAGATGGGCTGACATAATGAACTGTGCGTATTCCGGCTTTTTTCAGAGACAACTCAACCGGCAGGTTAAAATCCGGAGCATCAATACCGATAAAAACATCTGGCTGTTCAGCTAAAATAGTTTCCGTAATCTGCCGTTTAACTTTCAGTAACCGGGGAAGACGCCCCAGCACTTCTACCAGCCCCATTACAGCCAGCTCTTCCATATCAAAAAAAGCATTAAAGCCAGCTTTCTGCATGCGGGGGCCACCAATACCAAAACATTGCACATTGGGGTATTGCTGCTGTAAGGCATGTATAAGATCTGCACCTAAAATATCGCCGGAGTGCTCTCCAGCGATAATGGCGACCTTAATTAATCTATTATTTCTATTTGGTTTTATATCTAACATACACTCTTTTTTTGCGATTTGTGGCACGCTTGTGTACACAATAAAATTAGCCAAATTTGCTAGCGCCAATATTAACCTGCTTTGCTTTCACGATAAACCGAAAAGTCTTAAACAAAGATACTTAAAAGAGTGTTGTTCTAGAGCGTGTTGACGTTTGATGGTTAATTTTGCAGCTAAAATAAAAACCCGCCGAAGCGGGTTAGTCAGGAAACAGCACTATTAAGAAGTTACTAAGCTAAAGATTAGCGAACAATACCGCGGCTGGCAGCAGCAATAAAGTCGGTAAATACTTTTACCTCTGGCACTTCGGCCGATTTAGCTTCAAGAGCAACCAATGCTTCAGGTACCGTTTGCCCTTTGCGGTAGACTTCTTTATAGGCACGGCGGATTTCAAGCAACGCTTCAGCACTAAAACCTCGGCGCTTCATACCCTCACTGTTCAGTCCCGCAGCAACGCACGGATAACCATGTACCATTACATAAGGAGGGACATCTTTCAGCACTATAGAACCACCACCACAGAAGCTGTGCGCGCCTATATGTACAAACTGATGCACTCCGGTCATGCCACCCAGAATAGCCCAGTCACCAACATGAACATGTCCGGCAGCTTGCGCACCACTGGCAAAAATCACATTGTCACCGATTACACAATCATGAGCGATATGCGTCGTATTCATAAACAAATTATGATTACCAATAATGGTTTTGCTCTGGTCCTGCACTGTTCCACGGTGAACTGAGCAGCCTTCACGGAAAACATTATAATCGCCAATGATCAACTCAGTAGGTTCGCCACGGTATTTCTTATCCTGACAATCCTCGCCGATACTGGAAAACTGATAAAAGTGATTGCCTTTACCTATCGTTGCCGGACCTTTAATAGCAACGTGAGTTTCTAAAATACAGTCATCACCGATGACAACGTTATGTCCGACATAACTAAAAGCGCCAATGCGGACATTATTACCAATTCGGGCAGAAGCCTCAATTACTGCTGTAGGATGAATCACGTTATAGCTCTCTTCTGGCACACATCAGCTCAGCCGAGCAAACAATCTGGCCATCTACTTTAGCTTCGCCGTAAAACTTCCACATGTTGCGGCGCTCTTTCAGAAATTTAACTTCCAGAATCATTGTGTCACCCGGTACCACTGGTTTTTTGAAACGGGCTTCATCTATGGCAGCAAATAAGTAAAGTTCATTATCCGAACGTTCTGCCACAGTTTTAAAACCCAGTAAACCGGTCGCCTGAGCCAGCGCTTCAAGAATCAGTACGCCAGGGAAAATAGGGTTGCCAGGAAAATGCCCGGTAAACATTGGTTCGTTCACCGTCACATTTTTAATTGCTATCAGATATTCACCAGGTTTGTAGTCAATAACCCGATCAACAAGCAGGAAAGGATAACGATGTGGCAGCAATGCCATAATTTCCTGAATTTCCAGGCGATTTAATTGATTAGACAAAATTAATCCTCTGTCGACGACGCTTGTGCAGCTTCAGTATTCAGCAGTTGTGCAATCTGAGTTTCCAGCTGACGCACCCGCTGATGTAATTGTTCTATCTGCCGCAGCCGGGCAGTATTCTTGCGCCATTCAGCATTTGAAGTAGCCGGAATGCCTGAAGTATACATGCCTTTTTCAGTAATAGGCTTCATTACCATTGCCATACCAGAAATATGCGCACCATCACATATTTCTATATGACCGTTCAGTACAGCAGCACCACCAATAATACAGTAACGTCCTATTTTAGTACTGCCGGCAACTACTGTACAGCCAGCAATAGCGGTATGATCACCAATTTGTACGTTATGAGCTATCTGGCACTGGTTATCGATAATGACATTATTACCGATAATCGTATCTTCTATTGCGCCACGGTCTATTGTTACATTGGCACCTATATCACAATCCCGGCCCAGAATAACCGAACCCGTCTGGGGGATTTTCAGCCAGGTGCCACGTTCGTTAGCAAAGCCAAAACCATCAGCGCCTATAACTGTTCCGCTATGCACCAGACAGTTATCACCCACAACCACTTTGTGATAAAGCGTCACATTTGGCCAGATTCGACAGTTTTTTCCAACAACAGCACCTTCCCCGACAAAACTTCCGGCGCCAATCTGACTGTCGCTGCCGATAATTACACCTGCAGAAATAACTGCACCCGCACCAATTGCAACATTGGCAGCGACTTCTGCTGAAGGGTCTATCTGAGCTGTAGGATGAATACCGATTGCAATAGCCGGTGTAGAATCAAGTTGCTGCGCAACGCGGGCAAAAGCGACATAAGGATCTTTCACCACTAAAGCGGTAACGCCCGGAGGAACAAAGCTGAGATCATCTTCTTTGATCAATACTGCTGTAGCCGCAGTTTCAGCCAGATACTTACGATATTTAGCATTTGAAAGGAAACTTAGCTGGCCGGCTTTAGCACCTTCCAGCGTCGCGACTGAAGAGACACGAGCTTGCGCGTCTCCAGCCAGCTGAGCACCTAATTGCTCAGCCAGTGAACTTAATAAAATCTCTGACATTATTTTGCTTTACTTACCTGAGTAATAACAGCTTCAGAAATATCATACTCCGGTTTAGCATAAACAGCCGCGCCTGCGTTCAGGATAATGTCGTACTTATCACGCTCTGCAACAACATCTATAGCGGCTTTGATCAGGCCAAGAATTTTATTGCGCTCATCATTGTTACGAACACGGATTTCTTCATCAAGCGGACGGGCCAGGTTTTCATATTGCTGACGTTGCTTGTTTACAGTTTCTTTCAATTCTTCCTGCTGCTTTTCGCTCATTGTCGGGCCATCGCGACGCAGTTTTTCAATATTGAAAGAAATATCTTTTTCCAGTTTGCCTACTTCTTCAATGCGTTGGGCAAATTCTTTTCTGATGGTTTCCTGCATAGCTGATGCCTGAGGAATCTGAGCAGCTACAGCCTGAATATCGACATAACCGATCTTCATTTCTTTCGCTGCTACCTGGCCAGCAGTGAACAGCATTGCGACCAACAACAAAGCAGTTTTAGTGAAGCTTTTATTAAACATCATAGTATTCCTGTACTTTTATCAGAATGTTGTACCAATATTGAAGCTGAAATTTTCTTGTAAATCACCATCATATTTTTTCAGAACTTTTGCCAGACTGAATGTCAGCGGTCCCATAGGTGAAATCCACTGTAAAGATACACCAGCTGTGGCACGAATTAAACTCGGATCTGAATAATCGACCAGTTTAGGGCTATAGTTATTCTGTCTGGCTGTCAGGCTGGCATAACGGTTAATATCAAACTCAGTATCCCAGACATTACCTGCATCAACAAAAATACTGGTACGGACAGAATTCCGGTAATCCTCACTCAGGAATGGCGTTGGAGTAATCAGCTCCAGCGTCATAATCGCCATCGCATTACCGCCTGTTGACCGCTGTGACACTTCATAAGAATCATTCGACGGATCTGAAGGATAATTAACCGTTCCATTAATCGGATCAGGTAATCCCGGTACAGAAGTTGAAATACGGTAAATAGCATGAGGACCAATGATACGGCTTTCAAAACCACGCAGATTCTGACCACCAGCATAGAAATTCTCAGTAAACGGTAGCGTATAGTCATAGCCGTTCTTACTGCCATAACCATTCCCATAACCCAGTTCCAGCTTACTCAGGAACGACCAGGCATGATCATTGGAAAGCGGGAAATATTTCCGGGCTTCAAACATTGTCTTAAAGTAAGTCAAATCAGAATTTGGTGTAGTTGCCCGCAAGCTCAAACCAAAATAATGCCCTGCCGTAGGGAATAAACCACGGTTCAGCGTACTTTGCACCCAGCCAGCAGATAACTCATAGTTAGTGAAATGGAAACCACCATCCGGGTTTTCTTTATCCGTTAATACCGCTCTGAAATGACGCAGCTGGTCATAGACATTAATGTAGTTGATCTTATTCACTACATAGTTTGCACCAAAATTCAGACGGTTATACTCGTTAATCGGGTAACCGATATTAGCGCCAAAACCATAACGCCGCTGATTATAGGCTTCCAGGTTTGATGAGGCTCGGCTGTAATCCAAATCTGAATAGAAAACCTGCCCGCCCAGGCTAACACCATCCAATGTGAAATAAGGATCGGTATAGGTCAGGCTGATCTGTTTCTGGTATTTATTGGTACTCAGGCTGATACCGGCGCTGTTACCGGAACCCATAAAGTTTTCCTGTTGCACACCAATCTGGAATGACAGCCCCATGTAATTGCCGTAAGAAATACCGGCATTAAAGCTGCCAGACGGCTGCTCTTTGATGGTGAAATCAACATCAACCTGATCATCCGCCCCCGGTACCGGCATAGTAGCGAAGTCTACATTTTCAATGTAAGGCAAACGCTGAATACGGTTTTTAGAAAGCTCCAGACCATCGTTGGATAACCAGGCACCTTCCATCTGACGCAATTCACGCCGGATAACTTCGTCTCTGGTATTTGAATTACCAATAACGCCTATACGACGAACATACACTCGTTTACCAGGGTCAACACTGATGGTCAATTCAACTTCTTTCGTTTCATCATTAATTTTCGGAATAGTCCGGACTTTAGAATTAGCATATCCGAAACGAGCCATTAAGCGGGCAATGCTTTCTTCGGTATACGTTACCAGAGCACCATTATATAGCTGCCCTTCTTTGATTGGCAGAATGGCTTTTACCAGTTCATCCTGTCCAATCAGGTCACCAACAAAGTTTACGCCGGTAACAGTATATTTTTCACCTTCAGTCACATTCATAGTGACATAAACAGACTTTTTATCCGGGCTGACAGATACCTGTGATGAATCGATGTTAAAGCGCAGGTACCCACGGTCCAGATAATAACTGTTGATCTTTTCAAAGTCCCCTTGAAGGGTCTGTTTCTGATAACGGTCAGAAGACAGGAAACGCCACCATGGCAGATCCTGCTTGGACTCGATCTGACTCAGTAGCTCTTCATTAGAAAATAGCTTGTTACCCACGATATTGATCTGACGAACAGATGCAGCATCGCCTTCCTCAAACTTGATTTTCAGGTTCACCCGGTTACGCGGCAGATAAGTCACTTCGATTTCAACATCTGCCTGATATTTACCCACACCGTGGTAAAACTCTGTCAGGCCATTCTCAATGTTTTTCAGAATGGTTTTATCCAGCGGCTCACCTTCTTCCACCCGGTTGCCGGATAAACTTTCTTTGAGCTGCTCTTCTTTAATATCTTTATTACCACTGAACTCTATCTTGTTGATCGTCGGGCGTTCTTTAATACGGAAAATAACCGTATTACCATCACGGAACACCCGGATATCATCAAAATGACCAGAGCCATACAGGGTTCTGATACTTCTGGACAGACTGTATTCAGTAACTGTATCACCAATGCTAAAAGGCAGGTTATTCAGGGCAGCTCCGAGCGCTACACGCTGCAGGCCTTCAACCTGAATGTCCTGTACGATGAATGATTCTTCAGCGAGCACCGAGTTACTACCACCTGCAAGTAACATCGCAGCTACTAATCGTTTAATTGTCATTATGTGAACTACTTATATGATTAGTTATTACAATCGAGAAATATCGTTGAGCAGCGCAATTCCCATTAATATCAGCAGAACAAGAGCTCCGAACCGGAAACCTATCTCCTGCGCCTTTTCAGAGACCGGTTTGCCACGTATTAGTTCCGCCACCAGATACATTAAATGACCACCATCCAGAATAGGTAATGGCAATAAATTAATGACTGCCAGATTAACGCTAATTAATGCCAGAAACGACAAAAACGCAATCAAGCCCATACTCGCCGTCGTACCAGCGCCCTGAGCGATCGAAATCGGTCCGCTCAGATGTTTAACAGACACATCGCCTGTCAGCAGCTTACCAATCATTGAAAAGCTTAAACGTGTCAGCTGCCAGGTTTGTTTTACCCCCTCAGATACGGCGCCAAAGACACCATAACGCTGGGTATATAACATCCCTTCAGGCCAGCCACTGGAACGGGGAGAAAATCCAAGGAATCCCTGAGAAAAACCATCTGCAGTTTTCCGCAGATCAGGAACGACTTCCAGTGTCAGCGACTGTTGCTGTCGCGCTATTTCAATACTAAGCTGCTGCTCGGGGCTATTCTGGATCAATTGCTCCAGTTGTTGCCAGCTTTTTATTTCTTCACCATTTACCCGCAGAAAGCGATCTCCGACTTGCAGCCCACCGCGTTCAGCAGCAGAGTCAGGTGAAACCATCGCGACTTCAGGTAATACTTCCGGTAAAACCAGTTGTATACCAAGACTGTCGAATACAGTTTGTCTGTCAGGATCAAATGTCCAATCGGCGGTATTCAGTGTAACCTGACGAACAGCACCTGTCTGCATATCCTGCAAGCTCAGTGTAATCGCCGGTTTACCTAGTTGTTCTATCAATAAGAGGTTAACACTACGAAAATCGGTAGCTCGGCGGCCATTTACTTCAATAATTTGTTGCTGCGCAGGTAATCCTGCAACTGATGCTATAGATTGAGGCTTAGCTTCGGCAATCACCGGCTTAATTTCCGGTACGCCAATAAGATACATCAACCACAGCACAAAAATAGCAAACAAGATATTGGCAGCAGGACCGGCAGCAACAATAGACATTCGCTGCCAGACCGTCTTATGGTTAAACGCCAGATCCTGAAACTGGGGCAATACCGGATCCACCCGCTCATCCAGCATCCGGACATAACCACCAAGCGGAATCATAGCGATAACAAATTCAGTTCCCTGTTTATCCCGCCACCGAACCAGCGCTTTGCCAAAACCGATCG
>CAZXTH010000066.1:0-12112 GCA_964643585.1 uncultured Pseudoalteromonadaceae bacterium | reverse complement strand
GAGTAATAAACCGCACTAAGGCTTCCATACCGACCAACTGGCCCGTTAACAGATCCATCTTTGGCTGATAGTACACACAGAAAAAATCTTCTTTCAGGCCATGGCGGATCAGGTTTTCAACCTGCAGCCGTTTTACGGCTCTTTTGTTCATGGAGTCGTTAAAGAACAGATAGCGGTTGGCGCCTTCACTTTTTGCATGGTACATCGCTGTATCGGCGTTTCGCAGCAAGGCTTGCGGGTCAGTACCGTCATCAGGGTAAAGCACAATACCAATACTGCTGGTGATAGCCAGCTCATGCTGGTTAATAAAAATCGGCAGGTTAATCAGGGCAAGCAACTCTTTTGCCAGTGTGGTGATGTTATGGATATCGTTGGTTTTTTCCAGCAACAGAGCAAATTCATCACCTCCCAGCCGGTAAAGGCTGCCACTATAACGCTCAATGCTGCTGAGGCGTTCTGCCAGCTTGCAGAGCAGTGTATCGCCTAACTGGTGGCCTAATGAGTCGTTAATTTTTTTAAAATTGTCCAGATCAAATACCAGCAGGGCATGGCGGGTGTGTTTTTTTACCAGTGACGATAAACGGCTCATAAATAATGCACGGTTGGGTAAGCCGGTGAGGGTATCACTGTTGGCCAGCCTGCTGAGCTCTGCTTCACGTTTTTTGCGATCGGTAATATCGGAAAAAACCGCAACATATTGACTGACATTGCCCTGTTCATCTTTGATCAGATCGAAGGTCAGTTCTGCCTGATACACTTCTCCGCTGGGTTTTTGCTCGCTGATTTCACCAACCCAGCTTCCCTGGCTGTGCAAATGCTTTTTGATTTCCAGCATAAAGCGGCTGGGATAGAGGGACAGTTCAAATTTTTTGTTCAGCACTTGTTCGCGGGTTTTGCCGGTAATGGTGCTAAAAGACGGGTTAACTTCCAGAATGGTAAATGCCGTATCGCAAATGACTACCGCATCTGAGATATTTTCCAGGCAGCGGGCAAATAGTTGTAAACGTTCTTCGGTCTGTTTCAGGTGGCTGATATTTTTAAGTGTTCCTGTCATCCGGCTGGGTTTGCCATTGGTACCATAAGCGACCACTTTGCCGCGGTCCAGCACCCATAACCAACTGTTGTCGGTTGTTTTAATCCGGTAGGCGGCTTCAAAGAAAGGGCGTAAACCTTCAAGGTGTTCTGTCAGGGCGGTACTGACTCTTTGTTGATCCTGAGGGTGGATTTGTTGCTTATTAGGAGGAAAATCAGTGGTCTGGGGTGTCAGTTCAAGTGGTTGTAACCAAGCGCTGGAGCGGTAAAAACTACCGGTATTGATTTTCCAGTCCCATAGCTCATCGCCACTGCCCCAGAGTGACAAACGTAGCCTTTCTTCGCTTTTCTCCAGTTTTTGCTGATAACGGCGCATTTTCAGAATACTGACATGTGCCAGTAACAGCGCTCCGAAAGAGAAAAAGAGTACGGTTCCAAGCAGATAAGGCTGAACAGCCTGCCAACTGAAAGCATAGAGATCAAAAGAGAAAGTGCTGAAAATCAGGTAACTGATTTTTCTGTATAATTTTTGTTTTAAGAACACTTCTGCGACTTATTTACGTCAAGTGGAATTAACTTATATAAGTTTATCCTGACTGTCAAAGCCAATTTCCAGACTAATCAGCAGTTCTTTCAGTTTTTCAGCAGTTACGAAGCGTAAATGGCTATGAGGCGGCTTGCCATCGGTGGCAAGGAAGATTGCATCATAAGAAGGCAACAGTAACTGGTTCAGAAATTCAATAAATTCCGGCAGGCTGAGTGCAGTGAGTGCTTCGGCTATTTTTTCACTGAGGCAGACTTGATAATCGCGTTGGCCGATTGCCAACCAGTAGCGTTTGGCTCTGGCCCCCAGGCTGTTATCCCGCTCGTGGATTTGTGCCAGCAACCCCTGTTTCATTTCGGTGAAATCGTCTGCTGATAAATTTTCGGTATCAGCCAGAAAGGCCCTGAAAAACATGACGGTAGCCTGGTACAGTGGTTCGCAGCTGGTATTGGGAGACTGAACATAAAATGCGATACCCGGCAAGGTGTTAACGGGGACGTAACCGGTACCAACCAGATATCCCAGTTGTTGCTCTGTCCGCAACTGATGGAAGTATTCTGGTGACATCAAGTGGTTAGCCAGCATAAATTTTGCCATTGCTGCCGGTGTTTTTTCGCGTGATGGCAGGTAAATGACCAGTGCATGATCATTATGCTCGACGTCTACATGCATCCAGGCTGGCCCCTGATCAAGCATACTGTAAGTCAGTGGACTTAGTGCAGTGCCACTGGATTGGTTCTGTGCCAGCCACTGTTGCAACAGTTGTTTCAGGCGGGTAGCGTCCTGCGGCTGCCAGTTACCAATCATCAGACTTTCCAGGTGAGCCCGTTGGAATAACTGCTCACTGAACTGGCAAAACTGCCCGAAGCTCAATTCATCCAATGCCAGAGCCAGTTGATCGATATCCGGGTTCTGTGGCTGCAACAAGGCTGATAGCTGGCTAAACAGCCGGGCAACCGGTTTGTTTTTGCTGCTGTTAAGCCAATGTCGCCGCAATTGCAGTTTTAGCTCGTCAAAGCGCTCTTCATCAAAACTCTGAGGCGTAAGCCAAGGCAGCAAATCTGCCAGTAATTGCAATTGACTGGCAGATAAACCACAGGTATGCAGGCTGATGCCCTGTTTCTGAACGTGCAGATAATAGCTCAGGCTTGCGGTGGTAGCGGCATAAAACTGCTGATTGATTTTGTCTTGCAGCAGTTCTGTCCATAACCGTGTTGCTGCCAGTTGCCAGGTTTCTGTCAAACTGTTTGGCAGTGTGAACTGCACAAAGATATGGCCTTTGGGGGTACTGAAATCTGTATCGGCTTTGTACCACAGGGTAAGATGCGGATCTTCATAAAACCGCTCTGTCTGTGGCATATGCTGTTGTGGGCTAAGTAATGTCAGCTCTTGCTGTAAATAGGGATTAGCATGGGGTAAGCAACTCCCCGGAACGGGGGTCTGTTTTGACAATTGTTGTAACAATAACTCAGGCAATGGCTCTGTGCTGTAAGGGGTGTCGTACCATTTCGCCTGTTGATCGGCCGGTACATCGGGGGCTACCAGCATCAGCCGCATGTTGTCCGGACGCAGCCATGATAATAGTTGCTGATAAAGTGCAGCCGGTGGCTCTTCCATCCGGTAATCGCCAAAAATGATATCTTCCGGTGGGTAATGCTGCATATTAATGGTCAGATGGCTGGCCGTTTGCTGGGCTGTTGCCGGCTCCTGATAATGAAAAGCCCATTTAAGCAAGCGTTGCCGCTCAGCAAAAAGTGTGGCAGGGAAAGGCTGTTGCTGCAGTAATGCAAATTGGCCGAACATCAGTTTAAGAATGGTGTCCCGTTGTTGCAGCCCGTAGTCTGTCAGTTCAAATGCCAGAGTAAAGTCTTTGTAATTGCTGCCGTCAATGCCGCCACCGGCACTAAGCTGGTTAACCAGCCCTTGTTGTTTCAGAATGCTGAGTAATGAGCCTGGGCCTTCATCGCCCAGCAGATGAGCGATAAAACTGACCACTTTATAGCGATACCACGGCTGAATATCCGGCATGGCAAAGCTGGCTACCAGTCTTCTGTTGTCTTTGTGCGGGCGGATATTCAGCTGAATTGCCTGATGTTGCGGCAGATAAAGCGGTGCTGTCAGCGGGCCTTTGGCTGGCTGATTATCAGGTAAAGACAGAAAACAGGCTTCTGCTAATTGCTGTAACTCAGAAAGCGGTAGCGGAGATACCAATACGACAGACATTCTGCGGCTGCTATATTGTTGCTGATAGAAATGCAATACAGCTTGCTGCAATGTTTCTTCTTCGGTATCTGAAAGTGTCTGTAAGTTGCCGACTGAAAATTTGGTAAACGGGTGGGCCGGGTTTATCGTTTCTTTGTGAACCTGATAAATGCGCCGACTGTCATCTTTTAGCTTTAACGAGAATTCCGCCTCAATAGCATGCCGTTCTTTTTCGATGTAGTCGGCATTAAACAGCGGACGGCTGAACATATCCGCAAAACGCGCCAGGCCTTCTGCAAAAAAGCGGGTATCGATATCAAAGAAAAAATTACTGTGTTCGGTGCCGGTCCAGGCGTTATGGCTGCCACCATGATAATTGATAAAATGTTGCCATTCACCGGCTTCCGGGTAATTGGCTGAACCAAGAAACAGCATATGCTCGAGGAAATGCGCCAGCCCCTGGCGATTTTCAGGATCATCAAAATGGCCGACATTTACCGCCAGTGCAGCTGCGCTTTTTTCACTGTCAGGCTGATGAACCAGTAAAACCGGTAGTCCGTTAGCCAGTATCTGATAGCGGTATTGGCGGGGATCGTTCGGGCTTTGCAGGATTTGAATATTTTCCAATGATGTTCTCTTCTGGTTGTCATATTCGATGCAGGTTTTCACTCTAACTGCTTGTCATCCTGCCTGATTTTGCGCCAGTTTTACCATTTTTTGCGATTTTACCGGTTTTTACATACCTTTTAGTAATAACCAGATATCGTCTTATGCGTTATTGGCAGTTACTCTTCGTCGCAACTTTCATTATCATAGCGCACAATTTTTACCCAGCATTATTGCCGGGGGGCGTCAGCCTGTGCTGACAGTTACGGATTTCAAAAGCTGTATGGTGTTTTATTCATGGTGAACTTAGTTATCATGCGTCACGGTGAGGCAGAGCCTCTTTCGTCGCAGGATAGTCAGCGTCAGCTTACCGCCTGTGGTGAGCGGGAAGTGACACAAATGGCGTTCTGGTTACAAAAACACTACGCGGCGTTTGACTGGGTCTGGTCCAGTCCTTATTTGCGTACACAGCAAACGGCTCAGCTTATGTTAGCTAAACAGCCGCCGTTTAGCCAACTGGAAATTGTGCCGGAACTTGTTCCGGACGGCGAAGTGACAAGATTTCACGATTATCTGGATGCCCGGCTGGCAGATAAACCGGACGCCAGAGTACTGGTTATCTCACATATGCCGCTGGTCAGTTTTCTGGTTGAAAGTTTCACCCTGCCAGGGCAGATGCCGGTATTGGATACTGCAGCGATTGCGTGTATTGATTATCATCCGGGCAAACCAGGGGCACTGCTGGAACAACTGGCACCACAACAGCTTACCCAGGGGCGTATCAGAGCTTTCTGAGACAGGTTCTGAGTGTTGGTTTACTGGGGAAGCTTCAGTAATACCAGTAAGGCTCCATTACGGCCCCAGCTGCGTGGGGCGCTGTGAAATGCTCTGACATTCGGGTGTTGTATCAGCCAGTTTGGTACTTTGTGTGCCAGAATGCCAAGGCCTTTGCCATGCACTACGCAGGCGCAGTTAAAATGCTGCTTTTCGCAGTAGGCGAGCAGAGATGCCAGTTCGGTTTTTGCTTCCAGCTGGCTCATCCCATGCAGGTCTAATACAACTTGCGGCTGAAACTCTCCGCGTTTTAAACGGCCGGTCAGATGTGGGTCGTCTCCGGGTTGTATATAGGCTGGGCTGGAGCCATCACTGACAAAGCCTTCAAACTGATCTGAAAAATAGAATAAATTTTCACCGGTCTGCTCTGTCAGGGCTTCCTGGCGGGTTTTTCGCTTGCCCCTGCTGACAACTGGCGGTATCTTGTCCTGCGGAATAGGGCGGGTGCCCGTTACCGATTCACGGAACAGCTGACTGTCTTCTTCAGAAATTCTGATCCCGGAGTGTTTTGCGTTCTTTTGCATGGGCGCAAGTGTATACAATCTTATTTATGAATACAAAGAGCTTAGCTATCACCATGTCTGATCATGCCGAATCTTTTCTGACTGCAGAGCAGGCCGCTGAAGCGGTTGCTGAACTGACAACTGTACATGACTGGTTACGCTGGGCGGTCAGCCGCTTTAACCAGAGTGAGGTTTATCTTGGTCACGGTACAGATAATCCTTGGGATGAAGCCGCTATTTTGCTAGCTCATGTTATGTATCTTCCTCCACTGACCGATGAAAAACTGTTCAGCATAAAACTGACCAGCAGCGAACGTCAGGCTTTTATTGAGCTACTGCGCCAACGGATAGACCACCGCGTTCCTGCTTCTTATCTTACGCGGCAAGCCTATTTTGCCGGTTTAGCCTTTTATGTTGATGAAAGGGTGCTGATCCCCCGTTCACCGATAGCAGAACTGATTCAGCAAAAATTCGCAGGGCAGCTTAAAGAACCTAATCCGGCACGTATTCTGGATTTATGCACTGGTTCTGGTTGTATTGCTATTGCCTGTGCCTATGCTTTTCCTGAGGCTGAAGTTGATGCAGTTGATATCAGCCTGGATGCGCTGGATGTTGCTGTACTGAATATTGAAGAACACCAACTGACAGAGCGGGTGTTTGCGATACAATCTGATGGCTATCAGGCATTGGAAGGTATGCAATACGATTTTATCGTGACTAATCCTCCGTATGTAGATGCAGACGATATGGCTGATTTGCCAGATGAATACCGCCATGAACCTGAGCTAGGGCTTGCTTCTGGAGAGGATGGGCTGGCACTGACCCGGCATATTTTACGTGATGCGGCTGCGCATCTGACCGAGCACGGAGTTTTGATCTGCGAAGTGGGTAACAGTATGGTGCATCTGGCGGCGTTGTATCCCGAAGTCCCCTTTAACTGGTTAAGCTTTGAACATGGTGGCGCCGGTGTTTTTGTATTAACCAAGCAAGAGCTTATTCAATTCCAGCATTTATTTGAGGAGTCGTAAATGGCAGGCAACAGTATTGGCCAGTTATTCAGAGTGACCACTTTCGGAGAAAGCCATGGCGTGGCTCTCGGTGGTATTATTGATGGTTGCCCGCCTGGACTGACGATTACTGCTGAAGAGATTCAGGCTGAACTGGACCGCCGTAAACCTGGTACATCCCGTTATACTACTGCCCGCCGTGAACCGGATGAAGTGAAAATTCTGTCAGGTGTTTTTGAAGGTACCACCACCGGGACCACTATCGGGTTACTAATTGAAAATACCGATCAGCGCTCGCAGGATTATTCTGAAATTAAAGAGCTGTTCCGGCCTGGCCATGCTGATTATACCTACTGGCATAAATACGGTATCCGGGATTATCGTGGTGGTGGCCGCTCTTCAGCCCGGGAAACTGCGATCCGGGTTGCTGCCGGGGCGATAGCTAAAAAATACCTGAAACAAAAGTTTGGTATTGAAATACGGGGCTATCTGGCACAGCTTGGTCCGGTAAAAGCAACACAGCTTGACTGGAGCGAAGTGAATAATAATGCTTTCTTCTGCCCTGATGTCACTAAGCTGGAGGCGTTAGACGAGTATATGCGCCAGCTGAAAAAAGACGGTGATTCTGTCGGTGCCAGAGTTAATGTGGTTGCCAGCTGTGTACCGGTAGGTTGGGGTGAACCGGTATTTGACCGTCTGGATGCCGATATTGCACATGCAATGATGAGCATCAATGCAGTGAAAGGCGTGGAAATTGGTGATGGCTTTGCGGTAGTAGAACAGCGGGGCTCGAGTCACCGCGACGAGCTTACACCACAAGGTTTTACTGCAAATCATGCTGGCGGTGTACTGGGAGGGATTTCCAGTGGTCAGGATATTACTGTCAGTATTGCGCTGAAACCAACGTCTAGTATTACCATTGCCGGCAAAAGTATTAAACGCAATGGTGAACCAACAGAAATTATTACCAAAGGCCGCCATGATCCTTGTGTAGGAATTCGTGCCGTACCTATTGCTGAAGCGATGCTGGCGATTGTGCTGATGGATCATTTCTTGCGCCACCGTGCGCAGAATCAGGATGTCGCCGTTAATACACCTGATATTGCCCGCCTGAGCCGCTGATATAATGACTGCAACAACTCCAAGGCCAGCGTTGATGCTGGCCTATTTTACCTATTTTGGTGTGCTGGGCATTTTTGTGCCCTACCTTGGATTATTTCTTGATGGCAGAGGGCTGAGCTCTCAGGATATTGGCCTGATGATGGCTATTGTGACGGCAACCCGGATTGTCGGCCCCAGTGTCTGGGCCTGGCGGGCGGATAAATCTGGCCGGCCACTGAAGATTATGCGTACCGGTGCAATGCTTGCCTGTCTTGGCTGGCTTAGCAGTTTTGTCGATCAGGGATTCTGGCTATTGCTGGTTGGGCTGGCGTTATTTACCTTTTGCTGGACGGCCATTCTGCCGCAACTGGAAGTTTCAGCATTTCATTTCCTTAATGATAATACTCAGCTATACAGCCGGATCCGTACCAGTGGTAGTGTCGGTTATATTTTACTGGTGCTGCTTGGTGGCTGGTTGTCTGAGCATTATGGCAGCGATTTTCTGCCTGGCGCGGCGCTGGTATTTATGTTGCTGATGCTGTGCAGCCTGTTTTTACTGCCGGATTTTTCGTTACGTAGCGCGTCAGATGAACCCCGACCAGCATTTAACTATTTTCTGCGGCAGAGCTTATTCTGGCGTTTTATGGGGGCAACCTTTTTACTGCAAATGAGTTTTGCGCCATTTTATGTGTTTTTTACGCTTTATTGCCGTGATTTAGGTTATAGCGGAACACAAACAGGACTGTTGATCGGGTTGGCTGTTTTTGCCGAGATTATTGCTTTTTATTTTGCCGGCAGCATTCTGAAGAACCGTAGTTACCGGCTATTACTCAGCTGCTGTTATGGCCTGACGGCTATTCGCTGGCTGATGGTTGCTGAGCTGGCAGATTCAGGCTGGTGGCTGGCATTCAGTATGCTGTTTCATGCTGCCAGTTTTGCGGTAGCACATAGTTGTGCAATGCAATTTGTGCAAAGTTATTTTCCTAAAGCGCTTCGCAGCCGTGCCCAGGCGCTATATGCAGGTGTTATCTTTGGTGGCGGTGGTGCTGTAGGTGCTTATGTTGCAGGTATTGTCTGGCAGGATGGTGTCGGAGCCACTACAGCTTTTGAGCTGGCTGCTGCAATGGCGTTTCTGGCAATGCTGCTGGCACTGACGCTGCCAGCCAGAGTCAGTAACCGTTAGTTTTAAGAACCTGTCTCAGCGTGATAATTTCAACAACCAGTTCAGCACTGGCTGCAGTTTTCTCCGCCAGTGCGGGTAAACTAACCAGCCACTGCTGAAGCGATATTTGTGATGTACTGCTTTTGCATGACTGAATGTTTTAAATCCTTCTATACCATGGTAGCTGCCCATGCCGGAGGGGCCGGTTCCCCCAAATGGCAAATCGTGCTGAGCAACATGCATCAGACTGTCGTTAAGGCAAATACCTCCTGCGTGGACCTGACTTAATACCTGCTGCTGTAATTGTTTGTCATAACTCATCAGATACAGCGCCAATGGTCTCGGTTGCTGCTTGATATAAGCGATCGCTTCATCGGTATGCTGGTACGTAATAACAGGTAATACAGGGCCAAAAACCTCCTGTTGCAGCAGTTCGCACTCTGCGGGAGGGTTAAATACCAGCTGCAATGGCATTTTTCTTTGTTGTTCAGGGCGGCCATTAATGCTAGCCGGGGCGCAGCTGATAATGTCAGCGCCTTGCTGTTGTGCCTGTTGCAATGCGTTTTGCAGGCGTTGCCAGTGAGCCTGATTAATAATGGCCGAGTAATCTTGCTGGTTGTTAAAGTCCGGATAAAAACGGCTAAAAGCAGCCTGGATACTTTGTGTAAAGTCCTGTTTTAAATGTTCCGGTAGTAGCAGATAATCCGGGGCAACACAGGTTTGGCCTGCATTTGCGGTTTTTCCGAACAACAGGCGTTCACAACTACTGGCTAAGTCAGCATCTGCTGCCAGCAGCATGGGAGATTTACCTCCCAGCTCCAGCGTTACCGGTGTCAGGTTAGCTGCTGCGGCCTGCATAACTTTACGGCCTGTGGCGGTTGAGCCGGTAAACAGCAGATGATCAAACGGCAGTGCTGAAAATTCTGCAGCGATATCTGCTTCACCTTCAAAAACGGCAGCAACTTGCTCGCCCAGGCTGGTTGCCAGCAGACGGCGTATAATCTGATTGGTTGCCGGAGTATATTCAGACAGTTTCAGCATGACCTTATTACCTGCTGCAATAGCGGTGATAAGTGGGCTAAGCGACAGAAACAACGGGTAATTCCAGGGCACAATAATGCCGACGACTCCGACTGGCTGATAAAAGATATAGTTTTTGGCCGGTTGAAATAACCAGTTAACTTTGCGTTTTTCCGGTTTCATCCAGCGTTTCAGATTCTTCAACTGGTAACGGATACCCTGGAGTACCGGCAGAATTTCCAGCAATCTTGTTTCGTTTGCGCTGCGGTGTCCGAAATCCTGACTGATTGCCTGACATAAGGCTTCCTGCTCATGCCATAACGCTTCTTTTAATGCCAGCAGGGCGGCCTGGCGTTGAGCCAGAGCAGGATAGGAATGCAGTGCAAAGAGGTGTTTAAGGTTTGAAAAAGTATGTTGCAGCTCGCTCATCTGCAATTCTCCAGGTTAATTCGTGCCAAAACATCTGGTCTGGAAAACAGTATCCGGTTTTTCAGCCACTCAGGATGCACTGGGCAAGGCGGGGCATAATCGTTACAATGCGGCACTTTATAGTTTGCTGGATTGTATCTCGGTATGGCGAGTGTATTCCGTTTAGGGTTGATTGTGAATCCGCTGGCAGGTCTGGGGGGAAGTGTTGGTTTAAAAGGCAGCGATGGTGTGGCGGCTGAAGCACTTGCCCGTGGCGCAGAGCCACAGGCACTGTTACGGGCTCAGACTGCGTTGCAGGAACTATTACCCTATAAAGATCAACTGCAGCTATACACTGTGGCAGGTGATATGGGGGAAACGCTTTGTCAGCAATTAGGGTTTACATATCATATTTGTTATCAGCCTGCATCGTCTCTTACCATTGCGGATGATACTGAGCAGGCTGCTGTTGCTATTGCCGCTGAAGGTGTTGATCTGTTGCTATTTGCTGGTGGTGATGGCACTGCCCGCAATGTATGCAGGGTTGTTTCAGAACAAGCTACGGTACTTGGGATCCCGGCCGGGGTAAAAATTCACTCCGGAGTTTATGCTATTTCCCCATCTGCTGCAGGTAAATTGGTTAGCCGGTTGGTGGCTGGGGAGCTGGTTTCCCTGCAGGATGCTGCCGTTATGGATATAGATGAAGAGGCATTTCGGCAAGGGCAGGTGAGAGCTCGGCGTTATGGTGAAATGCGTATTCCGGCGCAACTACGTTATGTGCAGAGTGTAAAAATGTCGGGGCGTGAGTCTGAAGAGCTGGTACTGGACGATCTGGCGGCTTATGTCAGTAGCTTAATGGAAGACGGTATCCGTTATGTTATGGGATCAGGTTCTACCGTTGCTGCAGTGATGAATGAGCTGGGATTGCCGAATACGCTGCTGGGTGTTGACGTTATTGAAAATGGAGAGCTTATTGCCAGTGATGTTACTGCCAGTCAGTTGCTGACATTGGTGCAGGGTTATCCGTCATGTCTGGTTATTACGCTGATTGGCGGGCAAGGGCATATATTTGGCCGGGGAAATCAGCAACTTTCTCCGGCTGTAATCAGAGCCATTGGTCGGGATAATATTCTGCTGCTGGCAACTAAAACCAAGCTGCAGCAACTGGAAGGGCGGCCTTTGCTGGCTGATACCGGCGACAATGAATTAGACCGGCAGTTACAGGGGCTGATACCCGTGCTAACCGGCTATAACGATTATGTAATGTACCGGCTTGGATATGAGGATGAAAGCTGAAATGACAGAAGTACAGCAAAAGCCGGAAGGCTATATTGGCCGTGTGGCTGATTTTTTTGATCTGTTGGTTCCGGTGGCAAATGATGATCAGCTATTTGCTTCTGGTTATCTGCGCGGGCATTTCGATCTGGCGGTAGGTCAACTGGAAGTGGCTGGTGCGTCTTTTGCAACGACAGATATTGTGCATCAGGTAGAGCAAAGTTTGCAGCAAGCCATCGAAAATGGTGAGTTGAGTGAAGCGGATCAGCAGCATGTAAATACTATCTGGCTGCAAATAAGGCAGTTACCGGCGTAAAGACTTAACGGCTGTTTTACGCTATGATATGGACTTAATGTCAGCCAATTAAAAGTTTTGCATTCATCACCTTACTCACGCAAACATGCCGTGAACCCCTCC
>CAZXTH010000065.1:4672-12188 GCA_964643585.1 uncultured Pseudoalteromonadaceae bacterium | reverse complement strand
CCAGAATTAACCTGGTACTGGATTGTGCCGCAAATACCTTACTGAAGGAGCAGATTTATGGTGCTGGCTGAAGCCGGAAATGCAGTGTCAAACACCCGCTTAAAACAGTTTGGCCAGCAAATGCTAAATGCAACAGGGGCGGCAGAGGCAAAATGGCTGATTGATCCGATGCTGACAGAGCTATGTGCACTGATACAACTGGAATTGCATCCTCCTATATTTGTAGATGATGGCGCGACGATTACCGCTGACGGTAAAGCGGTGTCTCCTACAACGGCTGCCCAATGTGCTGAGGATCCGGAACGGGGGAGAGTTTTCCTGCAGGGTGTCTTTGCAGCTATTTCCGAACAATTACAGCATAAGAGAACCGGTGATCCAGTAAAGTTGCTATATGCTGGCACTGGTCCGTTGGGATGGCTGATTTTGCCATTACTGCCATTTTTTAGTGCAAGGGAATTACAGGTTACGGCACTGGATATTCATGCCAGTTCTCTGGAGTCATTACGTTATCTGGCAGATTATTTCGGTGTATCTGATCGCATTGTACAATGGGTGTGTGCTGATGCCACTCAGTGGCAGCCTGGGTCAGGCACATCATTTGATATTATTCTGTCTGAAACCATGAAGCATATGCTGCAGCAAGAGCCGCAGGTTGCTGTCTTTACTCATTTGCAAGCTTTTCTGGCGCCTTCTGGTGTGTTAATTCCACAACAAGTGAAACTCAGTGCTGAGCTGGAGTGGCAAGCTGAAGGTATACAACACCTTGCTCCTCTAGGGGCTCTGCTAATACTTAACCAGGAAAATGCAGCTGCACTTGCCAGAGGTGATAACCATTGGTTACGGGGCAGTCTGCAATTGCCAGAGTATGAACCGGGGCCTGTCAATCTGAGGTTACTGACAGATATTCAGGTATATCAACAGCACTGGCTGACAGAAAACAAGTGCCAGCTGACACTGACTCAACTAAAAAGAAACCTACTGCTGCAACCGGCAACGAAGCTGGATTTTCATTATCAGCAAGGTGCTTATCCGGATGTTATTTTTAACTTTACTGAGTCTGTTATTACATTAGCCGACAGTGATGATTTAAGCGCTGCCGGTATTTTTCATCTTTATCGGATGTGGCAGAAAATTTGTCAGAAGAAGCAGAAAAAGGCTGCTTCACAGGCTGATGAATGGTGGCTGGACAGAGCCGTGTTGGATCTGTGTGGTATTGGTCTGGAGCCGGGGATGCAGATGCTTTATCAGAGTAACCGGCTAAGTGATTTAATACGGGCTGTTGAACAGTTACAGCTGACGGATGATGACAAGCATTATATCAACCGCAGGTTGATTGAGCTAAGGGATGGCAAGCAAAGCCAGACTTTACCGTCAGGGCTGTCAGAACAAGTATTGTCTGAAGAGCAACTGGCATTTTGGCAGCATAACGGTTACCTGGTTGTACCGGGAGTATTATCGAAGGCGCAGTGTGAAGACTGCTGCAAAGTGATATGGGAATATCTGCAGGCAGACCCTGAGGTACCTGCCAGTTGGTATCACTCTGCGGAACGTATGCAGAAAATTATGTTGCAGTTGTTTCGCCACCCGGTGCTGGACAGAAACCGGCGACAACCACAGATACGGCAGATTTTTGAGCAATTGTGGCAGCGGACTGATTTGGCGATGAGTACTGACCGGGTCAGCTTTAATCCTCCTGAAACAGCAGCCTGGAAATTCCCCGGGCCTGATATGCATTGGGATATGCTATTACAGAATCCGGTTTCTTTTGGTACTCAAGGGCTGATTTATCTGACTGATACGGCAGAAGATCAAGGCGCTTTTTGTTGTGTGCCGGGGTTTCATCTGAAAATAGAACAATGGTTGCAGCAGCAAAATAAAACGGAATTTGAACTGCAAAAGCAAAACTGGTCTGAATGGCCGGTGAAACCGATAGCGGCAAAAGCCGGAGATTTGGTTATCTGGCACCATGCATTGCCTCATGGCGCCAGCCCTAATAAAGCCGCATTTCCGCGGATGGTGCAATATATCAATATGTACCCGGTGGCAGAATAATGCCAAAAAAAAAGCTGTATTATGAGTTGTTACATGATGCTGAAAAACTGCACCGGCTATGGCAGCAAACCAGGCTGGATGAATTTGTATGCTTGCTGGGAGAATATCTGCAATGGTCAGATATCGATTTCGGGCAGTTACAGCTTTTTCTGGCAGAGCAGAACAGCCAGCCGTTTTGCCCGGATGCAGAGCGTTTTAGCCAGTGCTGGCAGCCCAGTAGTTATCAGCCTAAGCAAAAAACTATTCGCTGGATACCTGCTTTTCTTAAACCTTCATTACCTTTTTTTGAAGACGATATAGCCCTGAACCGGCAGAATCTGCTGGCGCAATTTATTCAGCCTTACAGTGATATTGCCCGCTTATTAACACAACGGGAAAGCCTCCCGGCGATACATCCGGCACTGCTGATTTTTCACTGGTCAAGATGTGGTTCCACGTTGTTGTCCGGTAACTTTATGTTGCAGGCTGAGTGTAAGGTGTTATCGGAATCTATGCTGGCGAGTGACTTGCTGGCAGATCCTTATTGGGCATCGCAACAACTGGAGATACTGGACCTGGCACTCAGGTTACAGGGGCGCTTGCGGCATGCAGAGCAAAAGCTGATTATTAAATGTAATGCCTGGGACTTGCAGTACTGGCAGGTGTGGTTAAAGGCTTTTCCGGCTGCCCAGATAGTGTGTCTCATCCGTCAGCCTGAGGCTGTGCTGGCATCTCATCAGCAACAGGCCGGCAAGCATATGGTTGGTTTGCAACCTGCTGTCTGGCGGGCTCTGCCACAAAATATGCCTTTGCTGGAATACCGGATAAACGTAATACAGCTGATGGCGGCTTACATGGAGCAAATACTGGCGCAGAAGCCATGCCGGGTACTACCTTATGAAGAGCTGAAAGACGCTCCACCAGCGGAGCTTGCCAGATTGGCAGGCATTACACTGACTGCAGACCAGGCAGAGAGCTGGCTGGAGCGGCGTAAGTTTGATGCCAAGCAGCAAGGTGTGCCGTTTAGTAACACGAAAAAAACGGCGCCCGAATTATTTAACCCTGAACAACTGGCAAACATCAGGCAAAGGTTGAATCCTTTATATCAGAGCCTGGCTGCATCGGGAGGTGAGTAGCCCAGCTGTATGGCAATATCGCTGATTTGCGGCAGCTTTGCCAGTAAAGGGAAATCAGGCAAAAAAGGCACAGAAGCTGCGCCAAACTGATCAACTTTCTGCTGTACTGGCCAGGGCACCGTATTTTCGCACCCGAAAAACTGTGCCAGTTGTTGTCTGCTCTGTTCAGTAAATAACCGGGTAAAGCTAAGGCTCAGCCAGTCATCAGCGGGCCATTGCTGCTGATAATTTAAAGCTTGCCACTGTACTTCTGCCCAATACCACAAGTTCTTTTCTTGCGGGTTAAGCTGAGGCCAGAGTGATTGGTGCCGGTGCATCAAATCCTGTTCATAACCCGGAAGATAAAGGTTTTTAGCTGGAAGATGGGGTAAAAAAGGCGGAATAAAAGCATTCAGTTTCAGCAGAGATTGCACTGACTCGACAGGATCCCGGTGAATATGGATAACCCTGACATCTCCCAGCTGTTGCCTGAACCAGCCGAGATGGCGCCAGCAGGGAAAGCCGGTTTCAATATAGGTTTTGCCCTGCTGCAGTTGCTGTTTTATATAGTTGAGGTGGTTTTGAATCTGCCCTGCATTAGCAGCTAGCGGATTTTGGGGTGTGTTCAGATCCGGTCTGTAACCCAGATGCAAAGGTTCATGCTGTACAACAAAGTCCGGGGACCAGAGTTGCAGGGTTTCTGTCAGCCATTGCGTGCCGCAACGCCCGGTGGATAACACAAAAAATGCTGTCATACGTTATTCCAAATTTATTTTGTATCATCAGTTTATATTGTTGTTAATCAATGCTGGTAAATCGGTAATTTCTTATTTATGCTGACTTAAAAAATAAACTAAAACAAGGACCTGTCATGCAAAAACTCAATTTGCCAGAGGGCTTGTCTGTGCGTCCGGCTACGGCAAAAGATAAAGTGTTTCTGGAGTCTTTATATCAGTCAACCCGTGATGATCTGTCATTTCTTGACGCCCCGGAAGAGCAAAAAGCAGAGCTAATGGAAATGCAGTTCAGGGCTCAGACCCAGGGATATGGAGATGCCTATCCGAATGCGATGTATTTTGTTATTGAAAAGCATCAGGAAGCGATTGGTAAAGCAACGATTGATTTCGGTCACAATGAGATACGGCTGATAGATTTGGCACTTATTACCGCAGCCAGAGGTAAAGGCCTGGGGGCTGCGGTGATTCAGGCTTTTCAGCAAGCGGCCGCAGCAGTTGCTGCGCCAATGACGCTGACCGTAATGCAGGGAAATACTCTGGCTAAAGCGCTGTACCAGCGTTTGGGATTTGTTACTACTGCGATTCAGCAACCCTATGAGTTGATGATTTGGTATCCGCCGGCGATGCAAAAAATTATTACTTGAGCATTTAATCAAAAAGTAACAGGAATTTTCTAAATTAACCTATTAAAAAATAAAGTTTTTACTGGAATTTATTTGCAGCCTTTTCTACGCTGATTCGGTGCTGCAGTATTTGGGAACTCAGATGGATAAATTTAATTTCGACACCCTGACTACATTAATAGATCAGAAGATTCAGCTCAAAGATGGCAGCAATCAGGTTATTGAGCTGAAAGTAGATAAAGTGTCTTTGCCCAAGGTTGCAACAGAAGAGTACGAAACGTTTTCGGTCGATCTGAGCAGTGCAGATACTGTGCATTGTCCCAGTGGTAATTATCTGTTCAGTCATCCGGCATTTGGCGAAGTGCAGTTATTTATGTCGCCTTATGCAACAGACAGATATCAGATAGTGGTGGCGCGGAAAAAATGACATTGCGCTCAGGTGGGCCGTGGTTTGCACCTGAATCTATACCCAAAGTCATTGAAGTTGCAAAGCGGTGACAATTGAACCGCGCTTCAAAGCACAGCAATCCACTGTGGCTGGAGTGAGCGTTTCTGCCTTGTTACCGGCAATTTCAGGAACAAAGTGTAGGCAATGTCTCCAATAACATTAGGAGAACAATAACTATGTCGATGCCTTTTATAGGTGAAGTAAGAATGTTCGCGCTCCCCTTTCCTCCCAGGCACTGGGCGGACTGTGCAGGGCAGCAAATGGCTATTAACCAGAATCAGGCCCTGTTTTCGTTACTGGGCACCGTATTTGGCGGCAATGGCACCACCACGTTTGGATTACCGGATTACCGGGGCAGAACGCCATTAGGGCGGGGAACCGATCCTGTTTATGGTATAAGCTACAATCCGGGGCAGAGTGGTGGTCTGGAAAACGTGACCTTACTGACCTCTCAGATACCTCCGCATACACATGCTTTTTATGCGCAAAATGCACCTGCTAACGCAGCTAATCCAAGCCCGGCTGGTGGCGCCAATTTATGTGCCGTACCAGATATTGGTGATTATTATGTTGCTGCTGACAATAACCTGGCAACTTTGGCTGCTGATGCTTTAGGTACGTCTGGTAGTAATCAGGCGCATAATAATTTGCAGCCGAGTTTAGTGCTGCGTTTTTCAATTGCCCTGCAGGGCGTATTCCCATCCCGTAATTAAGGAGAGCCAAATTATGTCAGCACCTTTTATGGGCGAAGTTCGGGTATTCGCCGGCACTTTTGCACCAAGAGACTGGGCATTCTGCAATGGCCAATCTCTGCCTATTTCACAGAATGATGCGTTGTATGCTCTTATTGGCACGACTTATGGCGGTGATGGGATTAACTCCTTTAACCTGCCTGAAGCACGTGGTCGCGTGCCCGTTGGACAAGGTACAGCGCCGGGGTTAACGCCACGGACTCTGGGTCAGCTCTATGGCACTGAAACTGTTACTTTAACCGTTAATGAGCTTCCTGCGCATACTCATTCAGCTTCGGTGTCTAATACCGGCGCTAATTTAAAAGCTCCCTCGGGAAACCTGATTGGACAGGGTTATCATTACTTGCCATCAGCAACTCCGGCTAATCGGGTGGCCCAGTTATTGCCCAATGCGGTTGGCTCTACCGGGGGAACTCAGCCCCACGAAAATATGATGCCATTTTTATGTATGAGCTTTATTTTGTGTTTACAGGGAATTTTCCCTTCACGTAATTAAGGAGAAGCATTATGTCTGAACCATTTGTGGGGGAAATCCGGCAGTTTCCTTATAGCTTTGCACCACACAATTTCGCGTATTGTGCTGGTCAACTGATGCCTATTCAGCAAAATACCGCTTTGTATTCAATATTAGGGGTAAATTACGGCGGTAATGGTACCAGTAATTTTGGCTTACCTAATTTACAGGGCAGGGCCATGATGCATCAGGGGTCTGGGCCTGGTTTAACACCCAGAACGATAGGAGAAACAGACGGTAGCCCTACGGTTACCCTGATCCAAACGGAAATACCTGCTCATAATCATCTGATGACAGTGAAAATGGCTGGTTCGCCGGCTGTTTCTGCAACAGGAAGCGGCGGGTATTTGAGTATTTCAAAATCTTCAGATACCGGCTCTCAGCAGGCGTACAGCAATGCAACTACACAGTTAGTGCCTTTGGCTCCTACTATGGTTGGTTTGGCTGGAGGCGGTACTGCTCATGAAAACAGACAGCCTTATCTGGTAATTCCATTCTGTATAGCGTTGTTTGGTATGTTTCCAAGCCGTAATTAACCTGTCTGATGATTGTAAAAAGACTTGAGTTTTCAAGTCTTTTTTATTATTACTTGCTCTTTTAGCAATATAAAAACTAACCGGAACGCTTCATGTGGAAACTACTGTACATTGTACTGCTGCTGAGCTGTCCGGTTACTCTGGCTGATTATTTATTGTCAGATCCTGAACAAAATTACCGCCTTGAGTTTGAAGCTGGGATTGACGGGGAACAGCAGGAAGCAACTGCTTTATTAAAGCCGGGCAATATCAGAGTCAAAGTGGCAAATCGTCTGGTGCTGGTGAGTTCGAAGGCACTATCTTTGCAGCATCTGCCTGCACCCCAGCAAAAAGTTATTACACAGCTGGAATTATTGTTGCAGTACAGAGACCAGTTTATTTATCTGCTGAATGTTAATACTTTATCTGACACGCTTCGTGCGGGTTCTGAATTGCAGCAATTACCCGGTGTACTTTATGTGCAGCCTGACTTATTACCTTTAAGAAGATCTGCAGAAAATACTCCATCTTTGCTGAATGTGTTGTATTCAAACGAGCAGACGTTTTCCGTTGCGGATTATCTGGCTCTGGACAAGCTATGGCCTCTGACACGGGGTGAAGGCAGCCGGGTCGCTGTGATTGATAACGGTGTGTCGCTGAATTTACCGGATTTACGCCAGGTGAAACTCCGGTACAGCTGGGATATTGATTTCAATATGCCGGGGGCTGTTCCTGAGCCAAATCAAAAACATGGTCATAAAGTTGCTGGCTTAATCTGGGC
>CAZXTH010000065.1:0-4662 GCA_964643585.1 uncultured Pseudoalteromonadaceae bacterium | reverse complement strand
TATGGCGGTGATGGGATTAACTCCTTTAACCTGGGCTCAACCTGATAAAGTTCATAATATAAGCAAGTTTGCATTAGGGTACGCATGGGGAGTTGCTCCTGAAGCGGAACTGATCGCATTAAAGTTGCTACGGCCCTGGACATCCAATCTGCTGAATGCATTTTATAAAGCCGAGCAACAGGGCGCTGATGTGATTAATATCAGTTGGTTGTTGCCCTGGGTTGCCACACCGGTGTTGCATTATCTGAATTACCTGACTCATGAAGCCAGACAAGGCAAAGGCATTGTCGTGGTTGTTGCAGCTGAGCCTCAATACAGAGAAAACATCGGGTTGGCAGCCCTGCCAGAACTGCTGGTAGTTAGTTCAACCGATCATCGGGGTACTTTAGCGGATGCCAGTTGGGGGGCATCGGTTGATATTGCAGCGGCCAGTTATGTATTAACAGTGAGTCAGTTGCCTGAGCAGGATTATGAAATGTTTGCCAAAACATCTTCATCTGCAGCGTTGGTCTCAGGATTTGTCGCTTTATTGCGATCATGGCGTCCGGATTTGACGGCAACAGAAATACAGCTATTGTTAGCTGAAACGGGTACTGAGAAAAAACAACAGGTACCGCAGGGGCCGGTTTTTTCTTACAAGGCGCTTAATGCTTCTGAAGTTGTTTCTGAGCTTAGCAAAGATTAATTACATTGTTGGTGTAGCGAGGATATGGAGTGTCTGTGACAAATAAACCTGCTGGAAATACTGAATTTGCAGCTATGCTGAACGAGCAATATGATTTCTCGTCATCTGCAACGCCATCATTTTTAGAATTTCTGCGAATCTTTAATATTTCTATAGCAGTGACATCTTATGATTGCCAGCGGCTCATTGTGTTCAGACAGAAAAATGATAGCATTGATACACTTTTAGTACCGGTAGCGCGCCCCCGGGGGCTGGCGATTGACGGCAATAAGCTGACAGTTGCAGCTTATACCGAAGTAATTAATTATTACCGGCATGATCAGCTACAGACTTCAGAGCTGAACCAGCTTGGGGACGGGGTTGATTCTGTCTTTTTACCTCGCAATACGCATATTACCGGCGAAATCAATGTACATGATTTGGCCTGGGGCGAGGGCGGGCTATGGATGGTGAACAGCAGGTTCAGCTGTATCTGCACATTACAACCAGATTTGAGCTTTAAACCGCAGTGGTGGCCTAAATTCCTGAAAGGGCCGACAGGTGATGGCGCTGCCCACCTGAATTGTATGGCGATGCGGGATGGGAAACCAGCTTATGCTACCTGCTTTGGTGCTTTTGCCGAAGGCCGAAGCTGGAGAGAAGAAAGCGATCTGAGTACCGGGTTGCTGATTGACATACAAACTGACCAGATCGTACTGGAAGGTTTATGTATGCCACATTCGCCAAAATTGTATAAAGATAAAGTATACCTTTGTAACTCAGGTCATGGCACCGTGATGTGTTATGACCCGCAGACAAAAACGGCAGAAACCGTGTTGCAGGTTCAGGGGTTTACCAGAGCATTAACGTTTTACCAGGATTATATGATTGTGTGCTGCTCGAAGTTTCGTCATAGCGAGAGAGCAGCGCCTTTGCCTGTGGCTCTGAAATATAAAGAGTCGCATGCTGGGATCTATATCGTGGATATGAGTAATTTGTCGATTGTCGCGTTTTGCCGGTTTGACGGAGATGTCAGCCAGTTATATGACGTTGCAATTATTGAGCAATCAGTTCAGCCTGAAATTATGGGGCTACAGGATCCCCGAGTGACAGAGCTGTTTATATTTTAAAAACAATAAGCGCTGGATGCATAAACTAATGGTGCAGGCGGGGTCGAAGGAGTGAATATATGGTAAAAAAGTATCAGTTGATAAGTGGCTTGCCGCTGCTTATTGCAATGGCTCCGGGGATAGCATCGGCTTCGCCCCGTAGCGTATCTTCTACTTTACGGGATAAAAAGCCTGTTGTGTTGACGCAAACCGAAGTTCAGCAGACTTCGGTTTCTTCAAATGACAGCTTTTCTGCATTTGGTTCTTCAGTTTCAGAAAGCCCTTCTACAATATCAGCTAAAACTGAACCAAAGCTGAAGCTGCAACCTATGAACCAGCAATATTTGTTGAGAGTGTTGCAGAAAAACAGCAGCTCTGGTCAGGCCGGTTCGCGCTTTGATGGTGTAAAGGTTGTCGGTGATGTGCAGGAGTTAGTCCGCAGTGTAGGTAACTGCACCACGAGCAGCTTATCCGGTAACCATATGCCCGGCATGCCGGGCATATGTTATGACAACAGCAGTATCTCCTGTACCACAGATGCTGATTGCTCACTGAGTTTGACTATCTCTGATGTTACTATGAACGAGGGGAATAGCGGGACGACTACATTTACCCATACCGTCGAGCTGAATTTTGCCTCAAGCGTACCGACTCAGGTTAACTATGCTACCAGCGATGTTACTGCAACAGCTGGTAGCGACTATACCGCCGCCAGTGGTACTGTAACTATTCCAACGGGTCAACGGACCGCTACCATCAATATTACTGTTCACGGTGATGAACTGGTGGAACCGGACGAAACTTATCATGTCACCTTGTCAGGGCCTATAAATAGCCAGGGCAGCGTTATTTTAAACAAACATGTGGGCGTGGGCACCATTCTGAATGATGATGTGGCCCCAGCAGTTAATTCGGTTTCTGTGCCACTTAATGGTACCTATGGCGCCGGGCAAAATCTGGATTTTACGGTGAATGCCAGTAAAAACCTGACGGTAAATACCGCTAGCGGAATCCCGTTTATTGAACTGACTATTGGCTCCGACACCCGCTATGCCACCTATACCAGTGGCTCTGGTACTTCCGCGTTGTTGTTCCGCTACACAATAGTGCCTGGCGATATGGACGCCGATGGTATTGAGGTAAGTGCTGCTATTAATTTGAATAGCGGTACAATCCGTGATGCGGCTGGTAATAACATCACCACTACACTCAATTCTGTCGGAAATACCTCCGCTGTGCTGGTTTCGACCAATATCCCACCGGTAAACACTGTGGCGCCGAGCGTGAGTGGCACGGCTACCGTAGGTAATGCACTTTCAGCTACTGATGGCACCTGGACCGATGCCGATGGCGATCCGTTAACCTATAGTCGCCAATGGTACCGGGCCGATGATGCCAGCGGCACTAACCTGGTAGCTATTGGTGGAGCGACCGCTTCCAGCTATACCCTGACTACCAGTGATGCGCATAAATACCTGCGTGTAGTGGTTACGGCCAATGATGGCAACGGCGGTACCACACCTGCTAACTCACCCTATACGCAGATCACCAACTCGGCACCGGTAAATACTGTGGCGCCGAGCGTGAGTGGCACAGCTACCGTGGGTAATGCCCTTTCAACCACGAATGGCAGCTGGACTGATGCCGACGGCGACAGCCGCACCTACAGTTACCAGTGGTACCGTGCCGATGACAACAGTGGCACCGGCATGGGTGCTATTGGTGGAGCAACCGGTTCCAGTTACATCTTAACCACCCTCGATGCGCATAAATACATACGTGTCGTGGTTACAGCCAATGATGGTTATGGCGGCAATACATCTGCCAACTCTATCTATACACAGGTTACCAACTCGGCACCGGTAAACACTGTGGCGCCGACCGTTACCGGCACAGCTACTGTGGGAGGTACACTTTCAACCACTAGTGGCACTTGGACCGATGCCGATGGCGATAGCCGCACTTACAGTTACCAGTGGTACAGGGCTGATAATGGCAGTGGCGCCAATGCTGTGGCCATTGGTGGAGCAACCGCTTCCAGCTATACCCTGACTACCAGTGATGCGCGTAAATTCCTGCGCGTTACCGTCACGGCTAACGATGGTAATGGCGGAACCCAAACTGCCGATTCGACCTATACGGCGGTAACGAATAGCGCACCGACCAATATCACCCTGGACAATACGGTCATCAACCAAAGTGGTGGTGTGGATGCTGTAGTAGGAACCCTGGGCTCTGTTGATCCGGATGGCGATACCAACTTTACTTACAGCCTCGTAACTGGCTCGGGCGATACGGATAACGCCAGTTTCAATATCAGTGGTTCTTCCTTGCGCGCCAATAATGCGCTCGCTTTGGCGGCGGACCTTTACAGTGTTCGTATCCTGACCGATGACGGTGCCGGTGGTACTTATTCCAGGGGGTTTACCATCACGGTTCTCGATGATGTTGCACCGTCGGTGGTGAGTATCGCTCCGGCCGCAGGTACTGCGCCTGACGGCAGCAGTGTAAATTTCACAGTCACGTTCAGTGAGCTGGTAACCGATGTATCTGCTGATGACTTTATACTAACAACTACTGGCAATGCAGTAGGAACCATAGACAGTGTATCTGGCTCTGGGGCGGTTTATACTGTCACGGTAAATAACATTACCGGCATTGGCACGATACGGTTAGATTTACGTGCGGGAACAAACATTGCAGATGGCGCAGGCAATGCCAGCCCGGCTTATAGCGGTGGTACTGCGCATACGGTGGATATTCCTACGGTACCGGATGCACCGATTGTTGGTACGGCCACTGCCGGCAATGGCCAGGCTTCAGTAACATTTACCGCACCAGCCAATAACGGTGGCGCGGCCATTACCGGTTATACCGTTACGTCTAACC
>CAZXTH010000064.1:11318-12237 GCA_964643585.1 uncultured Pseudoalteromonadaceae bacterium | reverse complement strand
TCACGCCAGGCATAAAGACCTGGCCGGACAACTGCGCCAGCCAGTGTGAGCTGATTTTCCACTCTGCCAGAGGCTGTACCAATCCGTAAAACATCACCAGCTTGTGCTTTAAGATTACGGGCAGCATTCACTGTTAAATCAAGATTCTGCAAATCACGCAAATTTTGCTGATTAAAACGCTCTAATACGGCAGCACGGGGAAATGCCCCAGCTTTGGCTCCGCCAGCCATGCTTAACAAGTCACCTAACGTATCGCTAGCCTTTACTTCATAAATAGCAGGCCGTTTAACCTCTCCACGCACCTCAGCCAAAGCACGCACAGGCGCAATAAAAACTACATCACCATGTTGTAAGTTAACATCTTGCCGTAAATCACCACGTAGCAATAAATCATAAAGATCAAATTCAGCTACCGTTTTACCAGCCCGTTTAACCGTAATCTCGCGTAAACTACCAATATCAGAAACACCTCCGGCTACAAACAAAGCCTGAGTAACGGAGGTTAATGCCGATACCGCATAGGCTCCTGGGTATTTCGCTTCACCTGCCACAAAAATATTGATAGTGCGTAACTGCCCCATACTGACAGCAGCATCAACACCTATCATGGCCTGCCGCACCCGTTCTGTAACTAGCTTTATCGCCGTGTTATAAGTTAAACCTCCTACTGTCACCGTCTCAATATCAGGCAAATTGATAGTACCATCACGACTACCCGTCAGTGTTGTCTGGCTACTTTGTTTACCAAATAACTGCAGTAGCAACTGATCATCAGGGCCTAAAACATAATTATCAGGTACTGGTTGAGTTAAAACGGGTGAAAAAGTACTGATTTCTGCATCAAACAGTTTTAAACCAAAACGCTCAGGGCCAGTTCTTTTTAATTTTCGGGTATCTTCCTGTATTTGCTGCTGCAACT
>CAZXTH010000064.1:3098-11308 GCA_964643585.1 uncultured Pseudoalteromonadaceae bacterium | reverse complement strand
CAGGTTCGTACCCTGTTGCTGCGAATTTATCGTTCCAGCAGAGCCCATGCCACCTTGCTGCAGCATAGACAAATCAACACCATATTGCCGTGCAAGCCTTTCCTGTTCGGCTCTGGGTAATTGCCGGAATTGCTCCATCATAGCAGGCGAAATAGACGGCATTGCTGTTTGTGCAAAAGACAGCGAAGAAACCGTCAGCACAGCAATTGCAAAAAGATTGGCTACTTTTTTTAACACCCGAAACTCCAGTTTTATTATTTATATTGCCCTGCAGGCACGCTACCGCCATTAGGTTACAGCACCCTAAAAGCTGATAGTGTAAAAGCTTGTTATGTTTCTTTCTCTGGTTACTTGGCGACCCAGGGTCTGTTTATCTTTGTTTATTTTTTATGTTGAACGCTAAAAGGGTTTTAGGCCAAAGCAGAAGTGACGCTGTTTGGTCATCCAAATAAGTCACTGACAACGCAGGCATAGACCCTTTTAGCTTCAACGCTTCGGGCAGTGGCTGTTTTCCAACCATCCTGCCCACAAATTTCGTTTATTTAGCTTACTAAACCACTCTCAATTTGCGATTGTCTGGCTGGAAAACAACCGACTGCATAATAAATAAACAAAGATAAACAGACCCTAAATCACCAGCGCAAAAATTCTATCGTTTTTCTGCTGATTAATCGAATATTATTCCATCAGCATTAACAACCCGATCCGGCTTTATTAGCGTTTTGCTTACTGATAAACAGTTTATTATCCAGTTCTGCCTTTACCCAGCACCCAAGCAGCTTTATCAATACAATACTACGGCTGTCCCCGTCTTCCATTTCAAATACACTTTCCAACCCACAAAAAGGCCCACTGATAATTTCCAAGGGCTCTCCGTGTTCAAATAATGAAGCCGCAGCCTGTTGCCGCTGTAATATTATTTGTCTGGAAGTTAACGACACAATTAACTGCGACGGTACAGTCGCAATGTCAGAGCCAAAACGAACAAAGTCGTTTATCCCTCTGGTGCTTCTGATGGTATTCAGGCTGACTTCCTGCTGCGGAACATGCAGAAATAAATAACGCGGGAAAAGAGGTTCAGTTACAGCAACCTTTTTACCTGCCCGTAGTTTATTGACGGTAATTATTGGTAGAAAACTGCTAAATCCCTGATTAGCAAGGTGCTGCTGAGCCCGAGCTTCCTGCCTGGGTTTACAATACAGCAAATGCCACACTTCCATCACTAAATACCCTTTTGCGAAACAGCTTCGCACACACCTGAGAGCGAGCTTATAAGTGACACCCTGAGCAGTCAATTAATAACGCCACTTCACTGTCTGACCGCTTAAAATTACAACATTATGGCAGCAAATTACCGATATTAACGCCTTTATTGTTAACAGTTATCATTATAAAGCTGTATTATGGCGCTACTTTAAGCTCCGTTCATTAGCCAAAGCTGAACAAAAAAAACAGACTCTGGTAAAGTTACCTTAATCAGTGATTAAATCTTGCCACCAATCAGAGTTAGTCAAATACCACTTTACTGTTTTACGCAAACCACTTTCAAAGCTTTGTCTGGGCATCCAGCCCGTTTCGTTTATCACTTTACCCGCATCAATCGCATAACGCTTATCATGCCCGGGCCGGTCTGTTACAAAAGTAATCAGCTCGGCATAGCAGCTAACTCCTGATGGTTTTTCAATCACCAGTTCATCCAGTAGCCCGCAGATAGCCCTTACAACGTCTATATTGCGCTGCTGGTTATTACTTCCGATGTTGTAAGTTTCTCCAACCCTGCCTGTTGTAACCACACGATAGAGCGCAGCAGCATGATCTTCAACATATAACCAGTCTCTGATCTGCTGCCCTTCTCCATACACTGGCAAAGGCTTACCAGCCAGTGCATTCAGTATGATAAGAGGTATCAGTTTTTCAGGAAAATGGTAAGGTCCATAATTATTTGAGCTATTAGTTATAAGAACTGGTAATCCATAGGTTCTGTACCAGGCTCTGACCAGATGGTCAGCACTGGCTTTACTGGCCGCATAAGGGTTGCCCGGTGCATAGGCGGTTTTCTCAGTAAATGGAGCTTCATGCTCGTCAAGCTCCCCGTATACTTCATCAGTTGAAATATGATGGAAGCGAAAGACGTTTTTTCTCGCTAAAGGGAGGTTTTGATAATACTGTCTGGCAGCTTCAAGCAAGGTATAAGTGCCAATAATATTGCTTTGAATAAAATCGGCAGGTCCACTTATCGCACGGTCAACATGACTTTCAGCCGCCAGATGCATAACAGCGTCAGGTTGATATTGTGCAAACACGCTATCCAGCATTACCCGATCACAAATGTCGGCTTTAATAAAGTAATAACGCGGGTTGTGCTCCACCTCAGCCAGAGATTGAAGATTTCCGGCATAAGTCAGTTTATCAAGATTAACTACACTGTCTGCTGTTTTGGCAATGATATAGCGAATCAATGCTGAACCGATAAAACCTGCGCCTCCGGTAATTAAGATAGTCCGGCTCATGATGTTATCTGCCCTAGGTGTGTTTTATCTGCTGAGAAGATTCTGGCCAGCTCTGGTTGCCATTCGGCAGCAGCAAAATTAAATGTCTGACAAAACAGCTGACTGTTCAGGCAGCTGTTTTTTGATCTGGTAGCAATTGCTGGATAATGCTGGCTGTTAATTGCCACAACGTCGCCGGTGTACTGTAATTTTTCCAGAATTGCCGCTGCAAACTGATACCAACTGACATAAGGTTGGCCGCCATAGTGATAAAGGCCCCAGGGCAGCTTTTTTTCTAACCGGTATAAATTCATCAGTTGAACCACAGCAATTGCCAGTTGAGAGGCGCTGGTAGGGCCGCCAAACTGATCATTGACGACCTTGATCTGTTTTTGAGTCATTGCCAGGCGCTGCATAGTTCGCAAAAAGTTATGGCCAAACTCACTGAATAACCAACCTGTGCGAATAATCAGATACCGGCAGCCAGATGCCTGAATGGCCTGTTCCCCAGCCAGCTTACTTTTACCATACACATTTAGCGGCGCAGCAATATCTTGTTCTGTATAGGGTCTGTTCAAGCACCCATCAAAAACATAATCGGTAGAAAAGTGTATCAGCATGCTATTGTATTGCAGGCATAATTGCGCCAGAACTGCAGCAGCCTGAGTATTTACCGCAAAGCACTGTGCTGATTGCTGTTCTGCTTTATCAACCGCAGTATAGGCTGCACAGTTAATCACAATATCCGGCTGGTACTCAGCCATAAGCTGATTAACTGCATATTTGTCGGTAATATCCAGTTGCTGATGGCTTAGCACCCGTAGTGTGTAATCCGTTTTAGCCAGTTGCTGTTGTATTGCTAATCCCAGTTGCCCTGAAGCACCGGTCAGCAGAACCTTCATTTGATTACAACCTCTGTAAAATCAGGCGCCAGCCGGTCTTTTTCTGATAATACCGGTTGTGCTAACGGCCAGCTAATACCAACTAACGGATCATTCCAGCGGAAAGCAGCTTCATCTTGAGGATCATAGTAATGGGTGCATTTATAAATAACATCAGCCTGTTCAGAAAGCGCCTGAAAACCATGCGCAAAACCGGGCGGGATCCATAGCTGACAGCCATTATCCTCTGATAAGACAATCCCCTGCCATTTGCCAAAAGTAGGAGATGCAGGGCGCAAATCAACAGCGACATCAAATATCCCGCCACGTAATACAGATACCAGCTTGCCTTGTGGGTTAGTTCGCTGAAAATGCATACCACGCAGAACGCCCTGTACAGAGCGGGAGTGGTTATCCTGAACAAAAGTAGCATCAATACCGGCTTGTATATAACGCTGTACGGAAAAGGTTTCCTGAAATATCCCTCGCGGATCACGAAAACGTTCAGGTTTAAGCAGCAAGCAATCTTTAAGCCGGATTCCGCTTATTTTCATGTCTGACACAGTTGCCTGGAATAGAAGAACTTGGAATGGGCGGCATAATAACATGTTCCTGTTATTATGCCGCCTTGTTATTACATTGCATGGTACGTGTTGTTTACAGCCTTAAATCAGCCGCACCAGAGGGTAAAACATACTTCAGGTCATAAATAATATGCTGTGGTTTAGCCAGTGCGGTTATCCCTTCAATCCCCAACTCCCAGAATTTTCGGTGAGCCACAGCCAGAATCACAGCATCGTAACTGCCTGACTCTGGCTGATTAACCGGGTTAATACCATATTCGTGCTGTGCTTCTGCCGGATCGACCCACGGGTCCCACACATCAGCCTGAATATCATATTCCTGAAGCTCAGTCAGAATATCCACCACTTTGGTATTACGGATATCCGGGCAGTTTTCTTTAAATGTCAGCCCCAGCACCAGTACCCGGGCACCAGCAACCTGAATCCGCTTTTTAATCAGTGCTTTAACCAATTGGCTAACCACATACTTACCCATGCTGTCGTTAATACGACGGCCTGCCAGAATCACTTCCGGATGGTACCCTACAGCCTGTGCTTTATGCGTCAGGTAATAGGGGTCAACACCGATACAATGTCCCCCAACCAGCCCAGGCCTGAATGGCAGAAAATTCCATTTAGTGCCTGCTGCCAGTAATACTTCTTCGGTATCAATATCCAGCCGGTTGAAAATCACTGCCAATTCATTAATCAGTGCAATATTCAGATCCCGCTGAGTATTTTCGATTACTTTTGCTGCCTCAGCTACCCGGATACTGCTGGCCATATAGGTTCCGGCGGTAATAATGCTGCCATACAACCGGTTAATAAAATCTGCGATTTCAGGCGTAGAGCCTGAAGTTACTTTTTTAATACTGGTAACCCGGTGCTCTTTATCTCCCGGGTTAATCCGCTCCGGGCTATAACCTGCAAAGAAATCCTGATTGTAAGTAAGGCCTGAAATCCGTTCAATTACCGGAATACAGTCTTCTTCTGTTGCCCCCGGATAAACAGTGGATTCATATATCACAATGTCCCCAGCCTTAATCACCCTGCCCAGCGTTTCTGATGCCCGGATTAATGGCTGCAGGTCAGGTTTGCGGTGCTGGTCAATAGGCGTTGGCACAGTAACGATATAAACATTGGCCTGGCGTAGATCATCCAATTGATTACTAAAACGGAGTAAATGGGCCTCTGCCAGTTCTTGAGGATTGACTTCCAGCGTATGGTCTTCACCTCGCTGTAGCTCATCAATACGGGCCTGATTGATATCAAAACCCAGAGTCGGGTATTTTTTACCGAACTCAACGGCCAGCGGTAAGCCGACATAACCCAGGCCGATAATCGCCAGCCTGCTTTCCTGCAATGTTGCGGTCATTTTTCATTCCCTGAAAATGTATTTTTACTTAAGTCAGCTGATTTCAGCTTTATGCCGGCTGCTGTACATACCATGGCATCGCCAGCTTTAACCCCTGCTGCACAGTAAACTCAGGCTGATACCCCAAAAGCTGACGGGCTTTGCTGATATCGGCCTGAGAATGCCGGACATCCCCAGCTCTGAACTCCCCATATTGCGGAGCTCCACCATACATAACACCCTGTTCCTCCAGGGTAGCCTGAATAGCACTAAACAGCTGATTCAGCGTTGTTCTGTCGCCTACCGCCACATTAAACACTTCACTTTGGGTAATGGGTGCCAACGCGGCCCGAAGATTTGCCTGAACTGCATTCGCAACAAAACAAAAATCCCGGCTGGTGTCACCATCTCCGTTAATCGTGACTTGCTGGCCTGCAATCATGGCAGCAGTCCATTTAGGAATAACTGCGGCATACGCACCGTTAGGGTCTTGCCGGGGCCCGAATACATTAAAGTAACGCAAACCTATACTGTGAAAACCATAGGTACGGGAAAAAACATCTGCATATAACTCATTAACATATTTGGTAATAGCATAAGGCGACAGTGGTCGACCAATATTCTGTTCAACTTTGGGTAACGCCGGATGATCGCCATAGGTGGAACTGGAAGCTGCATAAACAAAACGACTGACACCAGCATCCCTGGCAGCAACCAGCATATTAAGAAAACCACTGATGTTAGTATCGTTAGTGGTTATCGGATCTTTAATTGAACGCGGTACAGAACCCAGAGCAGCCTGATGCAGCACATAATCCACACCTTCACAGGCTGCGTGACAATCCTGCAACTGACGGATATCACCCGGGATAAAATGGAAATTTTGCCATTGTTGCGGGCTGACTAACGCTTGAACTTCATCAAGATTTCGCTGAAAGCCGGTGGCAAAATTATCAAGGCCAATAACCTTCTGATCATGCTTAAGCAGGGTTTCAAGCAGGTTGGAACCAATAAAACCGGCACAGCCGGTAATCAGCCATGTTTTTTGCTCGGCTGAATGCTGGGGGAAAAGCTCGGGAAGTATCGCCACATTTCTCTCCATGAGTGCGTGGGGTATGTCATATAACATCCTGTATATAGCTGCCAAGCTTATCAAAACCGCAGCTAAAACGGTAGCGGTTTCAGGTTTGCTGTAGTTGTAATAGCGTCAGTACTTCATAGTGACTGCTCTGGGCAAACATATCAAACAATTGCACCTTTATTAACTGATAACCCTTTAACTGAGCTAAATCAGCAGCTAGTGTTTCAGCGTTACAGCTGGAATAGCAAAGCCAGCGTGGTGCCAACCGTAAAATATCGGCACACAAGGCTTTTCCCAGTCCCCGCCGGGGAGGATTTACCATCAGTAAATCCGGTGCTTGCCTGGCGGCGCTGGCAAAGGCAGCAGAGTCCAGAGCCTGAAACTGTACCCGGCTAAAGCCCATTTCAGCTGCAGAACGGCGGGCACTGGCAATCGCCGCCGGAGCAATTTCAATGCCGGTCAACTCACGTTCACTATTCATCAGATGCAAGCCAAAACCACCTACACCACAGAACAAATCCCAGATACGTACTATCTCTTCCTTTTGTCCTTCAAGTTGCTGCACCCAATCAGCCGCTGTCTGGTACAAAGCAGCAGCCATTGCAGGGTTCGTCTGGAAAAAGCTTTGCGGTTGCAAATAAAGCGGTACCTGATTAAGTTTTTCAGGCAGTTCAGCTACCTCTGTCAACACAATTTCTTCCGGCCCTTCCAGTAAGGCCGCAGGTTGCGGTTGCAGGTTAATAGTACAGACCGTTAAAGCCGGGTTTTGCAGCAACAACCAGGGTAAATGCTTACGGACAGAAGCTTCACAGTTGCGGGAACGCAGTACCAGCCGTAGCATAAAATGACCATAATGCCTGCTCTGGCTAAGCAGTATAAATTTCAGTTCACCTTTGCGGGTTTTGACATCATAAGGCGTTAAATTTGCCCGGCAGATAAACTCCCGGCATAACTCAAATAACGGCTGAAAGGCGGATGGATATAACGGACAATCGGCCAGATCAATTTCCTGCCCTTGACTATTAACAATCCCCAGTACAGGTTGCGCTGCAGTTCCACAGATAACCATTTTGGCTTTATAACGGAAACCTTGCTCTTCACTCGCCACCGGCGAAAAGACCTGCTGCGGCATAAAAGGCGCCAGTAACTGCTGTAAATGTTGTTGCTTGGCATTCAGCTGAACACTATAGGGCTGAGCCAGCCACTGACAGGAAGTACAGCGTTTAGCAGAAAAATGAGGGCAATCCATAAAGCGCTTTATCGTCTGGTTAATAACTGCCGGGGCAGCCGGAGCGGCTATTTTACCTGGCTGCCCGCAGGATACAACCTCTGCCCGGACAGCACCTGCACATCAACCGTGTCAGAACCACCAAGATCATCCACTACCCGTAACTGATACTGCCCTGGTTCAGCTTGCCAGAACAAGGTTTCCCCGGTTTTTGCTACCCCAAGAAAACGGTTACCGGCAAACCAGTATGCCTGAGTCACTTCACCGTCAAAAGTTGCCTGTAAGGCCAGTTTCTGGCTTACCTGCGGATCCTGCTGATAACTTAATCCTGATTGAGGTGAACGAATTTGTGGTTGCAGGCGATCAGAGGCAGCCATTACACCACAGCTTTCTCCTGTAGCGAAAGTTGGCGGTTGCCGTAACTGAATTCCTGCCTGACGGTATAGCTGCATAATATCCGATGGCCAGAATTCAAACGTTTCCAACCGGGTAGCCGGTGGCTGGTGGCTACATGCCCGTTTGCCATTGTTATTATAGACCGGTATCTGGCGATGGACCGACGATACCCTTATCGGTGAAACGCCCGGAATAAACCAGCTTTCTGTAGTTTGCGG
>CAZXTH010000064.1:0-3088 GCA_964643585.1 uncultured Pseudoalteromonadaceae bacterium | reverse complement strand
CGGACAAGCCTGATTGGGTAAATCTCCGGTACGGCTGCATACTGCCACTTTACGCAAATTCAGTGATGACGCTGGCGCAAACAGCTGTTTGTTTTCTGCCTGCTGTGGGCCAAGCATACTAAGAATACTGAAAAATAAAGGCCCGCCCGCAGTTAAGCCCACCAGATTAGGATTACTGCTGCCATCAAAATTACCCAGCCAGACAGCCAGTACATAATCCCCGCTCAGGCCAACGGCCCAGGCATCCCGGTATGCGTAGGATGTTCCGGTTTTCCAGGCTACCGGAGGCTGCTCAGTCAGTTGTTGCAGTATGGTATTAACCGGCCCCGGATGCTGCCGCAACATATCCAGCGTCAGAAACGCAGCTTCCGGGCTGAGTATCTGTCGTGGTGTCTGCTCCGGTGGCTCAGCCTGCCATACCAATGGCTGCCACTGTCCGCTATTTCCCAGAGCTGCATATAATTGCACCAGTTGCTGCATACTGAGCTCCATCCCCCCCAGTACCAATGCCAAACCATAATACTCTGCAGGTTGAGGCAATGTGACTCCGGCTTGTTGTAACCACTGATAGAAATCCGGGTGCTGCAATTGTGTTTGTAACTGTACTGCCGGCAAATTCCGGCTTAATACCAAAGCCCGGGTCGCAGAAACCGGGCCGTAAAACTGCTGGTCAAAATTCTCAGGGTTAAAGGTCCCGAAACGCCGGGGTAAGTCCCGCAGCAAACTCTGCGGATGAATTAATCCCTGCTGTAAAGCCATTGCATAGACAAAGGGTTTTAAAGCTGACCCCGGAGACCGCCGGGCGACTACCCCATCAACCTGACCGGCAATGTCTGCATCAAAAAAATCTGCCGAACCAAGCCAGCTTGTTACCTGCAGGGTATGGCGGTTAATTAACAGCACACTGGCATTATTAAGCCCTTTATGCTGCTGGCGGGATAGATATTCCTTAACCCGTTGCTCAATACGTTGCTGCAATGACAAATCAAGGCTGGTATAAAAGCGCCCTTGCCGGGTTGGCATAGCAAACTGCAAATGATTGATAAAATGCGGACTATGGAAAGGCAAACGCCTGCTACTGCCAAATTGTAAAGGCATCTGCAACCGTTGTAGCTGCTCACTACTCAGTTGGGAATCGGCCTGTTGCCAGATAGCCAGTAAACGCTGCCGGGCAAGTTCCAGTTGTTCAACCCCACGCTGACTTTGCGGGTTACGTTGTACCGGATTCTGCGGAATCACCGCCAGCGCCAGCGCCTCACTCACGGTAAGACGGTCCGCTTCCTTACCAAAATAGATCAAACTAGCCGCTTCTGCGCCCTCAATATTGCCGCCATATGGAGCGTAGTTGAAATAGGCTTCAAGCAACTGTTCTTTTGAATAATGCCACTCCAGCCATAATGCATAGGCAATCTGCTGTAACTTGCCGCTCATGGTTGAGGTATCCAGTTTGAAGCGTAACCGTACCAGTTGCATCGTCAGAGTAGAGGCCCCCTGACGGCGGCCGGCAACCACAACGCTCTGCCAGAATGCCCTGCCCAGAGCCAACGGATCCACTCCCGGATGACGATAGAAATTTTTATCTTCATACAGCAATGTGGCTTTTTGCAGTGCAGGGGCAATATCAGACAGAGGCACCCGCAGCCGGTAGCGCTCATCCTCTGCCAGCCGCAGACTCAGCAACCGGTTATCGCGGTCAAAAAAAGCACTGGCTTGCGGGTAACGCTGATACAAATCAGGTGCTGGCGCCACAGCAAGTACCAGTAGTGCCAGTATTAACCCTGCCAACAGTAATATTGCAGGCAGGGTCAACAGCCACCAGAGCCTACGGTAACGCATTAACCTCATAAACTACCGTGCTTGACCGTAAAACGTCCGGTGGTCGTTCCCGCTTTTACCCGGCGGTCATACATTGATTCGGCCGTTGCAGCCGGAATAGCAAACTCACCGGCAGCAACCACTTTCACCTGATACCGCAGTTCTGTGCTTTGCGGGCCAAAGCTGCCGTACCATACCAACCGGTCTTCACGAATATCGAGATAATCGGCTGACCACTGCCCCTGCTGCCTTGGTACAGATGAGCGCACCACTTCAAAACCACCGGGCAACAAATCAATAACAGCAATATTAGGCAACCATTCGTTACTCAGGCTACGCAAGCGTAACCTGACCGTTAGTTGTTGCCCCTGTTCAGCGGTAGTGACCACCTTGCCATTCTCATCCAGATAATCACGGACAATTTCCAGTTGTTCACGCACCGGCTCAGCCGTACCTTCAGCACTGAAACCAGACTCTGACAACGCATAAAACAACGGCCTGCCACTGCCCTGCAAAGACAACTCAGTAACATTGGTATCAAAACTGGCTTTACCGCCCGCTTCAACATCAATAAGTAACTTGTCTCCTCCGGCATTAAGCGCAGTTAATACCAGTTGCTGATCAGCAGTGCCCTGCGGTAACTGCTGAGCATAAGCAGATAATCCCAGCACAGCATAAGCTGCACCGATCGTGTTGTACTCACCATTAAACAGTGGCTGTAACAACGTCAGAATCTGCTTACCTTCCAGTTGAGCAGCCTGTGGTGCAAAGTGACGGGATAACAGATAAATATACTGTGCATCCAGGCTCAGCTGTGACTGAAAACTCGGCGTTGCAAAACCATTAACTGCCACCCGCTGTTCAGCCAGATAACGTTGCTGTAAGGCCGAGCTGTTACCTAACCGGTAACTACTGACCAATCCCTGCGCCAGATCCGGTTTTTGTAATAGCTGGTATGTCGCTGCCATATATACCGAGGTAATATCAGATTGCCAGGCCTGTTTATGCTGCTTCTCCAGCCGTTCATGCAGCTCAGTCAGGTAGTTAGTGGTAACTTCTCCGCTACGGCTCAACAAATAAATAGCTGTTGCCCGTAATCTGGCCTGATACAGATTTGCCCCAGCCTGGCGCGCAACAGCCCGCAAATATTGAAGCCCTTGCTGTACCATGTAATCCGGCACATTTAATCCCAGCTCACGGGCTTCCAGCAGGAAATGCATCGCATAAACACTCGGGAAATCAGCACTATGATACCCCCCCGGCCAGAAACTGA
>CAZXTH010000063.1:8329-12249 GCA_964643585.1 uncultured Pseudoalteromonadaceae bacterium | reverse complement strand
CCTTCGGGCCAGCAGAGCTGTTCAAATCCGTTCCTGACGGATTTGTCGCCCGTCCTGGGCTCCAACGGTTAGCTTAGAGTAAGCTGATTCCTGCTTAACTAATTGGCATTACTTAAACGGGGCAGGTTATGTATCGGTATCTCGGTATCTTGTTATGGTGCTTCAGTTTTGGCGCAGCAGCTGTTTCCAGTGGCTGGCAGGCACCTAACCATTTAAAAGCAGAACTGGTTAGTGAATACCAGCAAGTTCAACCTGGCCAGAGCTGGTTGCTGGGTTTGCATATGGTGCACGATGAACACTGGCATACCTACTGGAAAAATCCGGGAGATTCCGGGCTGGCGACGACGATTCGCTGGAGTCTGCCGGAGGGGGTTACTGCCGGAGACATTCAGTGGCCTGTACCGCAGGCAATTAGCATACCTCCGTTGATGAATTACGGTTATGAAGGGACAACCGTCTTACTGACAGAATTCAGTATTCCGGCAGATTACTCGCAGTCAGTCATAACGATCCGGGCTGATGTTGACTGGCTGGTGTGTGAAGAAATTTGTATCCCGGCTGAAGCCAGTTTTGAACTTGAAATTCCGGTAGATACCGATAGTGTACTATCAGCAGAATTTCAGCCGTTATTCTCCGGTGCGCGCCTTAATTTGCCAGAAAGCCTAGCCGACAGTGGGCAGTTTGATACCAGTGGTGGTGCATTTTCTGCAGCAATCACACTGGATAAATCATTACAGGTTGAGCAGTTTTTTGTTGCGGCAGCCGAGCTTGTTGATCATGCCGCTGAACAGCAGATTATTCTGCAGGATGGGCAGTTGCTGCTGCAGCAACCACTGAATACGTATTTCAATGGTGCTCCGCAAGAACTTGAAGTGTTACTGGTAACCTCAGACGGCGCATACAGCCTGCTTTTGCAGCCTGTAACAGAGAACAGCACCACAATTCTGATTAGCCATGGCCAGAGGGCTGACAGCAGCTTATGGCTGATTTTGCTTGCCGCTGCTGCAGGTGGCATTATTCTGAATCTGATGCCCTGTGTATTCCCGGTATTATCTCTGAAAGCCTTGAGTATTGCCGCCAGTGAAGATCGGCAGCAACAACGTCAGGAAGCATGGAGCTATACGCTGGGTGTTGTCAGTAGTTTTGTTGCTCTTGCATTGTTGCTGGCTGCATTACGGGGCGCCGGTGCCATGATTGGCTGGGGGTTTCAGCTGCAAAGCCCGTGGCTGGTAGCCTTACTGGCTTATCTGTTATTTGCTCTGGGATTGAGTTTATCCGGCGTTGTGCAGTTCGGGGCAGGATTAATGAATGCCGGTGCGGGTTTGGTCTCCCATAAAGGTAAACGGGGAGCTTTCTTTACCGGTGTACTGGCTGTCGTTGTAGCCAGCCCCTGCACCGCACCTTTTATGGGGTCTGCGTTGGGGTATGCGGTAACACAGCCGGTGTTGATTGCGTTACTGGTTTTTGCTGCGCTGGGGCTGGGAATGGCTTTGCCATTCTTATTACTGGCATATATACCGGGTTTGGCAAGACGATTGCCTAAACCCGGTATCTGGATGGAACGGCTGAAACAGTGGTTGGCTTATCCGTTATATCTGAGTGCTGTCTGGCTGGTTTGGGTGTATGGCCGGCAGTCTGGTATTGATGCGTTGGCAATATTACTGATTGGGTTGGTTTGTCTGACTGCGGCATGCTGGCTATGGGGGTTACGGCAACAATCTCAGGCTGGTACCGCCAGTGCTGTGACTGCAGGCATTTTGCTTGGATTGGCACTTTTACTGGTACTCTGGCCACAGCCAGAGAAAGCGGTAGCAACATCTGCTACAGAGCAACACTGGCAAAACTGGTCAGCTGCTGAGCTGAAGCAATTAAGGGAACAAGGTAAACCAGTGTTGGTCAATATGACAGCTGACTGGTGCATAACCTGTCTGGTTAATGAGCGGGTAGCGTTAAATACAGACAGTAGTAAAGCCGCAATGAAACTATACGATGTTACCTATCTGAAAGGTGACTGGACCCGCCGGGATGAGCAAATTACACAGTATTTGCGTTTATACCAGCGGGATGGGGTTCCGCTCTATGTACTATACTGGCCTGGTCAGCCACCGGAAGTTCTGCCGCAAATCCTGACCCCGGATACCTTGCGACAGGCTCTGGAACGGCTTAGTGCGGTAAAAGCGCTATAAAATAATCAGGATGAGGTGCAACGCTGTTCAATTCACAGCGGGTAACCTGCATTCCCATAATGCAACAGGAGAATATGAATGAAAGTACGACATTTATTAAGCTGCACTCTGGCAGCACTACTATCGGCCGGAGTTATGGCTGCACCTCAGATTGGTGCACCTGCTCCGGATTTTACTGTGGTAGATACCAAAGGCCAGCAACATAACCTGAAAGATTTTGCAGGTAAAAATGTTGTGCTGGAGTGGACGAACCACGAGTGCCCGTTTGTGGTAAAACATTATGCTGGCAATATGCAGCAACTGCAGCGTGACCTCACCGGAGATGATGTTGTATGGCTGACAGTTATTTCTTCAGCGCCAGGTAAACAGGGCCATGTCAGTGCAGCAAAAGCAGATGAATTGACCGCAGAGCGTAATGCAGCGCCAACAGCCGTAGTATTTGATGAAAGTGGTACGGTAGGCAAAGCGTATGATGCCAAAACGACACCTCATATGTACGTGATTGATAAAACCGGTGTGTTGCAATATATGGGGGGAATTGACAGTATTCCGTCAGCGAAAATTGAGGATATTGAAAAGGCGACACCGTATTTTGCTAATGCCGCACAGGCTGTACTGGCAGGTAATGCAGCAGATCCGGCTGTTACTCGCCCCTATGGTTGTAGTATTAAATACTAAACCGGTTTTACAGTGGCCATTCACTAGTGAATGGCCACTGTTTCCTGCAATTTATATAACTGCTTTATCTGTATCTATGCTGGCAAAGTAAATCGCGCTTTTACCCTCATGTGATGAATAATAACTGATATAAAGTTGTGAACCGAGTAATTCCATTCCGGCATAGCTGCAATCACCTGATGATGGTAGAGTTAGTTTTTCAGATATTTTGCCATCTTCTCTATCAACAATAACCAGGCTGGTACGGGTTTCACCATCATATAGCCTCACGCAAGCCAGTAAGCGTCCATCAGCAAGACGTACCCACTGAGGCCCGCCGATGCGGCAGCCTGCGTCCTGCCATTGCCAGTTAGTGTAAGGCGGCTGAGCTGTGCCAAACAAACCATTATCCGGGTCACGCCGCAACAGGCATAGCGCTGTTCCATCCGCCTCTATCATCAAAGCTGACTCGTTAGCGTAACTGCCTTGATAAATATGGTCGGAAACGGGGGCCAGATTGTGGAAGTCATCACCGTGATAAAAACGTACAAAAGAGGGGGCAACGGTATGGTAGCCAAGACCATAAAAAATATTCTTATTACAGATAAGGCGCCAGAGCCAGATATTTTCTTCACAGATTTCTGCTGGTTCAGACCAGAGAAAGCCATCTTCAGATAACCAAATATAACTCTGGTGCTTGTATGGAGTAGTCTGGCGCTGTGCAGCTGCGCCAGAGAGCAGCAGGCGACCATCTGGCGTAATGACAAGCTTGGCATCCCGCAAATCGGCCGACGGATGGCTGAGTAAGGCTACTGACTGCCAGTTTTCAGTGTCTTCTGAACGTAGTATTCTGAAAGAGCCATCCGGCGATACATGAGCCGAGCCTTCGCGAAAAACACACCAGAACGCCTGCCGGAAGAACACCAGATCTGTAAAAGCATTATGTGGAGCCTGTTGCCAGATACATTTTACCTGCATGTGCATAGTGGTTACCTGTTAATGAACTGAGCTCTGAGCAGTATAACGGGGGGTTACAGGATTGGGTATGGCGGGTGGGGGTTGGTACAGCCAGTGGCG
>CAZXTH010000063.1:8067-8319 GCA_964643585.1 uncultured Pseudoalteromonadaceae bacterium | reverse complement strand
CCGGCATCGGTTTGGCAAAATACCATCCTTGCCCAAGCATAATGCCCTGTTTTGCCAGCAACTCAGCTTGTGATTGGTTCTCGATACCTTCTGCAATAATCTGGTAATGCAATAGTTGGGCGATTTCCCGGATTTTCGGAATCAGGCTCGATTTTATACTGTCGGCTTCCATATCCTGTACAAAGCTTTTATCGATTTTCAGATAGTCAGCTTTCAGCGTCTTAAGGTTGCTAAGGTTAGAATAACCTGTAC
>CAZXTH010000063.1:3020-8057 GCA_964643585.1 uncultured Pseudoalteromonadaceae bacterium | reverse complement strand
TGCGTCTTTCAGCAATGCCAGGTGTTGTTGTGCCTGCTGATAAACCAACTGTTGCTGTTCTGTGATTTCCAGCACTAGTTTAATACCGGACTGCTCCAGCAGAGGCAGCAACCGTAATACCTTACCGTTAGCAATATCTTCCGGGTAAACATTAAGGGCCAGATGGAAGTTTGCAGGCAGGGGTTGCAGGTTGTGCAACTGCTGCAACGCCTGGCGGGCAATCAGCAGGGTAAACTCCATAGTCAGTTGTTGTCTGCTCAGTTCCGGAATAAAGTGCAGTGGGCTGACGATACCAAACTGATCTTTGAAGCGGGCCAGAACTTCACAGCCTACAAGCTGCTGGGTATGCAGGTTGATAACTGGCTGAAACACTACAGAAAAGCAGTTAGTGTTTAATCCTGCCCGTAAGCGGTAACCCAGGCTCAACCTGTGGTAAGAAGAACGCCGGCACAGATAAAAAACCAGATAACTGAGCAACAGAATTGTTATTGCTGCAACTGTGGCAGGAAGCGGATGCCTCAGTAGCAGCGGCAGGTAGTTATAGCGCATAGCAAGGCAAAAACCTGATGCCGCAGAACACTGCTGGTACTGGTAATAACTGAATGTAATGTGAGAAGAAGGTGTGGCCGGATTATCTAAAGTTGCCAGCAGCCCGGTTTTACCTGCGACATGCACAGGTTTAAGCCTGGAAATACTCAGTAATTGCCAGCTGGCGTGATTAGCGGGTGTGTCAGCCAGCAGATCCGGAATGATTGTCAGCCAGTAATTGCCTTGTCTGATCAGGGTGGCGGTAAGCTGGCTATGTACAGTAAGCGTTTGATTCAGCCATACCTCACTTTTATTGGCGGCATGAAAGGCTGGCTCTGGCAGTTGTTGTAACCGTGGAGTCTTTCCTTCGGTTGCTGAACATTGCCAGTGAGGTTCTGGCGAATAATGAATATTACGGATGTACTGGCTGCTGAGTAGCAACGTCCGCATTCTGAGCAACTGCTGATCATCACACTGGTGTTCTGGCCGGTTATTCAGGTAAACCAGCATATGTTGCGACTCCGCCATAATGGAATCAATGCGGCTGAGGTAATGTGTGGCATCTTCTGACAGGCGGGAGTGCAAAAGACGGCCGGTTGCCAGGGCCGTGAGCAGGCAGAGAAGTAATGCGGTCAGCAGAATCGTCAGTCGTGCAGGCGTGGATATACCTGGATAAAGCTTGCAGGCGGTCTCAGGCATTGCTGCGACCGGAAAAGCAGCATGAAACGGGCATATTGTCAGACATTGTTGCCACTGAACTCTGACAGAGTCTGATTCTCAGGGAAAAATGCGGTTTGATTACCGTAACGGGTGCAGATAGAAACGGCGATAAACAGCCTTTTTGCCATGACAGCCTCTTTGCATGAACATCTTCGAACATGCAAAGCGGCAGCTATGGCAGGTTTCTTTAATTTTTGTACCTGATTTATAACAAAGCAGTTTTATAGCGATAGTGAGTTGTGCCGGACTAATGAAACTAACTGCTCAATATTGCGGATTTCATACCGCTGCATCACCAGTTGTTTGCCCAGTGCCAGAGCAGATTTTTCACAATTTGCACGGATGACAGATTCTTTAATTGAGTCAAGGTCAGCAACATGTGCCAGGCCAACGACCCGTCTGATCAGCTCTGTTCCGGCGTAGCCTATTGCATCGGCAAAGACCTGCTGTATAAAGCGCTGCTGATAGATACTGTTCTGCAGTGCGCTGTCAGTGGTTTCTGTTTGCATCAGTTGGCTGAATATCGCTGAGAAATCCTGCCATAAGCGGGTGGTTTGTTGTAGCAAATATTCCTGGTGTCTGCTTCTGTGTTGCGGGTCGGTATTCAAACCTGGCTGGGCACAGTAATTCAGTAACAGGTTCCCGATCAGGCTGCCAACATCAAAACCAATAGGGCCGTAGAAACCAAATTCGGCGTCGATCAGTTTACAGTTTTCTTCATTGATAAAAATGCTGCCGCTATGTACATCTCCATGTAGAAGAGCCTGTGGTTTAGATAAAAAATCGGCTTTCAGAATGGCAACTTCTGCTTGCAGAGTTTCATCTGCCCATAACTCATGTGCTTCATTCAGAATTGCGGCATGAATATTATTACGCTCGTGATTACAGTACGGGTCAGTAAAGAATAAGTCTTCCGTGATCAGGCATAGTTCTGGATTAATAAACTGAGCGACACGGGCTTTTTTGTGTGGGCCGTCCAGTGCAAAATCGCTGGTATAAAACAGTGTATTTGCCAGATAAGTAGCTAACTGTGGTGCCAGATGTAAATGGGTTTTTCCGCAGATCAGGGCCTGACGTAAAATCTGATATTCTTTCAGATCTTCCATCAGAATAGCGGCCTGACCGGCATCATAATGCAGAACTTCCACAGTATGTTCCGGGCAGAGTTTACCGTGGATAAGTAAGACCTCTGCTTCTATCCTGGCCCTGTCAATGGTCAGGGGCCAGCTTTCTCCCACGCAGCGGGCGTAGGGCAGTGCCTGTTTAACAATAAGGCTGATGCCTTTTTCATTCTCTACTCTGAAAACCAGATTCAGATTACCATCCCCAAACTCTTCGCAGCGGAGTGTACTGTGTTCACCCAGAATTGTACTGTTACTGGTAGCAAACAGGGTTGCGTCCTGCGGAGTAAAGGTTTGGTATGCCGTCATCTTACTATCTCATTAACTTGTATTGATAAAAACAGCCCTGCATAATCGCAAACCTTATAGACGTCTGCAACGCCAAACAGGAATAAGCTATGAAAAACTTATCTGGATTAAGTATCAGAACTGAACAGAACCAGCTGTTTATTCTGGACCAGACGCTGTTACCTCATCAGCAGGTATGGCGGCATTGTCAGACAACAGAGCAAATGGTGAGTATGATTCAAGCGTTGCAGCTTAGAGGGGCGCCGGCTATTGGCATTGGTGCCAGCCTTTTACTGGCTTACCGGGCTGAACAGGGCGACAGCAAAGCGCAGTTATTGTCAGATGCTGAACAGTTACGGGCTGCAAGGCCAACGGCTGTTAATCTGATGAATAATCTGGATGCGATGGTTGCTGCGCTGCAACAGCCAGATTTCTGTGCCGCGGCAGTGGAATGTGCTGTTGCGCTTTTTGAGCAGGACGTGCAGTTGTGCTGGCAGATGGCACAACTGGGGGCCGAGTTGATACAGCCGCAGGAGCAAATTCTGACACACTGTAATACCGGAGGGCTCGCCACAGCAGGAGGCGGAACCGCATTGGGAGTTATTGCTCATGCGCATCGGCAGGGCAAACAAATCAGTGTCTGGGTAGATGAAACCCGGCCATTGTTGCAAGGGGGGCGCCTGACAGCCTGGGAATGCGAGCAACTAGGCATCCCGTACCGGCTTATTTGCGACAATATGGCGGCTATGCTGATGTCCAGAGGACAGGTAGACCGGATTTTTGTTGGTGCGGACCGGATTGCAGCTAATGGTGATTTTGCTAATAAAGTGGGTACATACAGTCTGGCTGTATTGGCCCATTATCATCAGGTACCGTTTTATGTTGTGGCCCCGCATACCACGGTTGATGCTTTATGTGCAGATGGAAGCCAGATCCCGATAGAACAGCGTCATGCAGATGAGGTCCGTGGGGTACATGTTGCTTGTGGAAAAACGATCTGGGCACCGCAACAAGCAGCAGTATTTAATCCGGCTTTTGATGTAATACCAGCATCATTGATCACCGGCTGGGTGTTGGATACGGGGATTTATTCTCAGCAGCAGGTAGCTGACGGCATCTTCAGATAAGGGAAAAGAAAACAGGCAACATTATGTTGCCTGTTCGCGGGAGCGGGATAATTAATAACCGCTTATTCTGTAACCTGAACGCTTGCCAGTTCCAGGCCGGTATCGGCCTTGCTGATAGCCAGTTCCAGACGCTGTAGGTTGTGCAGGTTAATTGTATTGCCGTTTAACTCGGCGGCACGTTTAAAATCTTCCAGTGCGCCTAAATTATCGTTACTCAGTAAACGCAGTACGCCACGATTGGTATGGGCATAAGCACGCATTTCACGTTTAAGGGTCAGTGGTGCCTGCTGGTATTTCTGCGCAGCTGTAATGGCTTTAGTGCATGCCGTTTCAGCTTGTTCCAGTTCACCCATTCTGCTGTAACCTACACACAGATTGGTGAAGCGGGAAAAATTATCAGCTTCCCATACAGGCGTTTCCAGAGTTTGCTGAATGCCTGATGACAGTTCACCTGTCTGCAGGGCGTTCACGCCTGGAATATCTTGAATTAATACCATTTTATAGCCGTTGGTGGCGGCAGAGGCGAGAAATGATACTGAGCTCATCAGCACCAGTGCCAGGAATCCGCCCAATTTTAGTGATCTCGCTTTCATCTTACTATGCTCCCATTTACCCATTCAGGCAGGCTTCAGTTTGTTTGTGCCTGCGGAAGTAATTCTGAGCATTCACTCTAAAATTGACAAACGATAAAAAAAGACCTGATAGGTGAAAAAAATTAACCTATACTCATATTTTTGATTTTATTGGAATTTTGTTTTTTATTTTGGGGTTGACTCAGGTGTTTTTGCGGTATTTTTATGGATAGTTGACGCCAGCGGATAGCAGTTTACCCGGGTTCAACATGAAAGCTTTGCAGTATCCAGTCTACCAGCAGTTTAATTTCCGGGCGGGCATGGTCAGTAGCATGCTGAATAAGATAGTACCAGTCTCGGGTGACCAGTTCCTGCTCGAACAGCCTGACCAGTGAGCCTGTTGTGAACCAGGCTCCGCTGATGGGCAATGGAATCAGCGCGATACCCAGCCCTTGTTCTGCGGCTCTGGCTACGCTGAACATACTGTCGAGTTGCAAAATCTGTTTTGGGCGAAACCCATTAAAGCCAACAAAGTCTGCCCAGTGGTGCCAGGCATAAGGGCGAGCCTGATGTAATAACAAAGGTACCCGGTTGAGAGCCTTAAAGCCTTCCTGATTAAGCTGGCTGAACAGATTGCGGTTACAGGCAGGTACATAGCTTATCGGGAATAATTTATGATTT
>CAZXTH010000063.1:1083-3010 GCA_964643585.1 uncultured Pseudoalteromonadaceae bacterium | reverse complement strand
GTTTGGCCTTTCATCTGGCTGCATACCGGATAAACGAATAGACAGATCGGTATATTTCGGGGCGTCGTGACGGGATTTAATGGTTTCCAGTACCAGATTGATATTCGGGTGTTGTTCTGTCCAGCCAATCAGTTTGGGCACAAACAGTTCACTGGCAAAAAACTCCGGCATGCTGATACTGACAACTTGAGCCCGTTCAGCCTGACTGAATTCACTGATAGTGGCAGCCATCTGATTCATCAGCGGGCTGACAGCTTCATAGAAGCGTTTACCCGGCGGAGTCAGTTTAATGGCTCTGGTCTGGCGTTCAAACAGCTGCAGATTCAGATTGTCTTCTAATTGCTTAATCTGATGACTGACAGCCGATGGCGTCAGATACAGCTGTCTGGCTGTTTCTTTAAAGCTAAGACATTCTGCAGCTACGCAAAAACAGCGTAGACCGCGCATTGGTGTATGCACTGGCATAGTGATCTGCTCTGTTACCCGAATTACGTTGTTATTAAACCTGTTTGTTACTGGGATCCTGACTTAATCAGCAGAAACCGGGCATATCAGATACAAGCGACCACGCCAGTGCAAAACTGCTGCCGGTCAGGGCAACAGAGGAAAGCGGCTGGCGATATCGTCTCCGGTAAAATGTGCTACCCATCCTTCTGGATTGTTGAACAGCCGTATTGCAGTAAAATCCGGTTCGCTGCCCATATCAAACCAGTGAGGCGTGCCTGCCGGTACACTGATTAAGTCATTTTTTTCACACAGTACCTGATAAATATAGTTGTTTATATGCAAACAAAATAATCCTTTTCCTCTGACGAAAAAACGGACTTCATCTTCGCTGTGAATATGCTCAGATAAAAACTTTTGTCGTAACACTGCTTTATCCGGATGAGCAGCGTGCAGCGAGATAACATCTACCGTAACGTACCCTTGCTGCTCTTTGAGCCGCTGAATATCCTGATTATATGCAGTCAGAATGTCATCGGCAGATGTCTGACCGGTTACCGGCACACTAGCCTGCCATTGTTCAAACCGGACACCGGCAAGAGCCAGTTGCTTAGTGATTTCTGCTACATCTGTTGTTTCAAGCTCCGGTTTTGCTGTGTTATCAGCCTTGAATAACGTTAACTTACTCATGGTTTCAGCTCCTCAACCTGATAAAAATCTCTGGCAGCAGGATGATCGGTTGCCTGCTGCTGTTCGCGGATAATCTGTACCGTGTCTATTCCCGCCAGCCTTGCAGCATCAAGCTCTGCAGAGACATCTGACAAAAACAGCACCTGCCGCGGAGGCAACTGCAGATGCTGTAATATCGCAGCATAAGATGACATCTCGCGCTTGGCTCCGGTTCTGGTATCAAAATACCCGCTTAACAGTGGGGTGAGGTCGCCAAAATCGCTATATTTAAACAACAATTGCTGAGCCTCAGCTGAACCGGAACTGTAGATGTACAGTTTTACGCCTTGTTGGTGCCATTTGCGCAATTGCTCAGCTGCATCTGAATAAAGGTGCCCATGAAAGTCACCTGACTGATAGCCATGCTTCCAAATCATGCCTTGCAGGCTTTTCAGCGGAGTGATTTTTTTATCTTCAGCAATCCATTGCTGCAATAGGGCTGCAATAGCTTCTGTGGTTGCGCAAGGCTGGCCGATATGATGGCGGATGGCTTCCAGTTCTGCATGAACTTCAGGCTGATGCTGGTATTGCTGCAGAAAATCTGGCATCTGTTGTGAAGCATAGGGAAAAAGTACTTCGGTCACGAAGCTGATACGGGTGGTTGTGCCTTCTATATCAGTGATAATGGCTTTGTAATTCACAACTTGTACCTGTCTGTTGCTGCCTTAATGGCGGTAAGTGAAGAAGAGAACTTCTTATAATTAAAAGTTATTAAAAAAACACTCCATCATGAAACTTTTAAATTATTTTCTGG
>CAZXTH010000063.1:0-1073 GCA_964643585.1 uncultured Pseudoalteromonadaceae bacterium | reverse complement strand
AAAAAATAACATTGAGTGTTTTCTGATTATCTTCAAATCGGGCTGTGTGTACAACAATTATCCTCGAAGCTGCCACTATTTGCTTTGATAATGATTATCATTTTGATATATTCCGTCTTTAATTAATTTATATCGTTCTGTGGCTGTTGCCTGGGGCAAATGGGCGGAGATACAGGTGGTTAGTTCTTTTCTGCAGCGTTACAAAACAGAAGCTGAGGTTGTCAGCCGGACATTAGCGGCAATTCTGGCAGGTTATTTGTTAACTGCAGTAATTACCGCATTACTGGCTGTGTCTTTGCCACTGGAAAAAGTTGACGCTGTGCTGGTGGCAACGATGTTATCGTTTGCATTTTATACCGCTGCAGTGATGTGGGCTTTTACCGTTAAACGGTGGTGGCGTAGCTGGTTTGATCTGCTTCTTCTATCCGCGTTGGTTTATGTTACTTATCTGGTTATAACATGAAAGAGACCTTTTTCCGTTGTATGACCTGGTTGCATACCTGGTCAGGTTTATTGGTGTGCTGGTTGTTATTTCTGGTTTTCTTTGCCGGTACAGCAGCCTATTACCGCAGTGAAATCTCACTCTGGATGCAACCTGAGGTTCATCAGGCAGTACCTGACAGCCCGCAGTTAACTGAAAAAGCATTATCAGAAGCGCTGACGCAGCTGGAACAAAAGGCATCAGGAAAAAACTGGAGTATAACCTTACCCAGCGATCGGCTACCGGTAATGAGCTATAGCTGGTCTGACAATCAGCGTGGAGGTGGCGGCCGCAGAGGTGGCGGAGGAGGAAACCGTTACTTCCTTGATCCGGTTACAGCAGAACCTTTGCCTGCTCCGAGAGCAACACGCGGCGGTGATTTTCTGTACCGCTTGCATTTTGATTTACATTATATGTCTGCTATTACCGGGCGCTGGATTGTCGGTTTTTGCACAATGTTTATGTTGCTGGCAATCATCAGCGGCATTGTTATTCACAAACGGATTTTCAAAGACTTCTTCAGTTTCCGACCGGGTAAGGGGCCCCGAACCTGGCTGGATGGCCACGCTGCCAGTGCAGTGTTGTCGCTACC
>CAZXTH010000062.1:1314-12254 GCA_964643585.1 uncultured Pseudoalteromonadaceae bacterium | reverse complement strand
CGTGTTAGCGTAAGTAAGGTGATGGATGCGTAAACCTTAACTGACCGGCATTATTCATTACAGCCAGCCTTTCTGGCGGGCAATTCGGGCAGCATCAATGCGGTTAGCCGCATGCAGTTTACTGATCGCTTCTGATAAGTAATTACGGGCAGTGCCTTCAGCGATATAAAGTACGGCCGCTATCTCGCCGGTCGTCTTTCCTTCGGCCGCCAGCCGCAACGCCTGCCGCTCTTTATCACTGAGTGGGTCTTGTTCACCAAGCGAGTTCAGCAGCAGTTCGCTGTCTATGACTTTTTTACCAGCCATAACCTGCTTTAATGCCTGCATCAGTTGTTCAACCGGAGCATCTTTTAATAAAAAACCACTGACACCAGCATCCATCGCCCTCTTCACATAACCGGCACGGCCAAAAGTAGTAATAATCATCACTTTAGTGGCCGTAAGATGTTGCTGAACATACTGCGCCAGCTCAATACCTGTCAGGCCTGGCATTTCAATATCTGTCAGCAATACATCAAATGCCTGCTGTTTCAGCTGTGTCAGTGCCGCTTTACCATCCGCCGCTTCAGTCACAGATACTCCAGCCTCCAGCCGTAATAAACCGGCCAGCGCACCGCGCACCATTGCCTGATCTTCTGCCAGTAAAATGTTCATGCTGCATTCTCCGCTAATGGCAAGGTAATAACGGCTCTGAAATGACCAATGGTATCCAGCTCTAATATGCCGCCAAGCGCTGCCAACCGCTCCCTGATCCCATGCAAACCGTTACCTTCATGCAGTTGGTTCACCCGTCCATTATCACGTAGCTGTATCTGTAATTGTGCGTCATTACAATTAAAACTAAGCAGGCAGCTGTTACCATTGCTATGCCGCAAAACATTGGTTACCAGCTCAGTTAATATTAATATCAGCACTGTTTCCTCATGTTTAGCCAGACGAGGCATATTGCCTTTTAACTCAGCACTGAAACCCGCATCACGCAATCTTTGCAGCAACTTTGAGACTTCAGCCATCAGCCCCTGGTGTTTATAGCCCGATACACTTTGCCGTACCTGGCTCATCGCATCACGAGCAATCTGGCTCAGTTCAGTCAATTGCTGACGGGCTTCATCCGGTTGTTGATGCGCCAGCAGTTTTTCTGCCAAATCTGCTTTTAAAATAATACTGGACAAAGTATGCCCCAGAATATCGTGCAAATCGCGGCCGATGCGCTCGCGCTCTACCATCATCGCCAGTTGTTTGATTTCATCATCACTTTGCGCTTTGGCAGAGGCTTGTTGAATCCTATACCGTTCAGCTCGCCCCAGCACACTGACACCAATAATAATGGGCAACCCGGTCGGCAAAAAATAGGCCCAGTGAATCGTCATGGTAAATTTAAGAGCAACCAACCAGAGTGCCAGCAGGCTGATTAACAGCAGATACCGGCGCAACGGATAAGCAAAACCGATAAAAAAAGCAGCATAAGCAAACATCGAAACCGAACCGGGATTAACCGGAGTAATCAGTGTGGCAATCAGCACTATTCCAGCAATTGGCAGATACATTCGCTGATTACTGCTGCGATACGCCAGAAAGTAACAATATAAAAATAGCAATAATGCCAATGCCATACTGGCGTATTGCCATGCAGTAAAACGTACCATAAACAGCGGAATAAAAAAGAACACCAGATTAATCAGGTAAAACCAGCCCATCTTCTGCTGTAACTTACTTCCCTGCTCCATCAGCCTGCCCCTTAATTTATTCTGCTGCTGTTTTACCAGAGCCAGCACCTGGTAACCAGTGACAACTGTCATGCTATTACCTGCCTGCGACCAGATAGTGCATTACTGCTAAATGTCATCCCTTATTCATGACAACTGTCACAGGTGTAGCAATGGCAAGAGGATTAAGCTGAGCCTGTTCAGTATTTACACTAAGGAACCATTATGTCAATTTCTGCTACAGCAGTAATTCAGGTACGGCAGTTACAAAAAAGCTATGGCCAACAAGCAGTATTGAATAATCTGGATCTTACTGTAATGCCCGGAGAACTGATTGCCATTCTGGGGCCAAACGGTGCAGGTAAAACCACTTTGATTTCGACCCTTTTGGGGCTGACAGACTGTTCTGCGGGCACTATCAATCTACTGGGCCAGCCGCAGGGAAAATTTCGCAGTCTGCAACTGAAACAGCAACTGGGCGTTATGATGCAGGTAGGAACAGCCAGTGCCAACCTGACCGTGGCTGAACAATGCGATTTATTCAGCAGCTATTACCCCAATGGTAAAACCGCTGATGAACTACTTGCTATTGCCGGGTTAGCACCCCAGGCAAAAGTGCGGTTTGGTAAATTATCCGGTGGACAAAAACAGCGGCTGCTGTTCGCGCTGGCACTGGCTGGCAACCCTAAACTGTTGTTTCTGGATGAGCCTACACTGGGCATGGATGTCGCGGCCAGACAAGCGTTGTGGCAACAAATCCGTGAACTGAAAAAAGCAGGGGTCAGTATCGTACTCACCACGCATTATTTGCAGGAAGCCGAACAACTGTCCGATCGCATTTTGGTGCTACAACATGGCCGTTTTATTGCCCAGGGCAGCTCTGCAGAACTTAAAGCACTGAGTAGCGGCAAACTGATTCGTTGCCGTTGCAGCTTATCTGATGAAACCTTATCAGCTTTGCCCGGAATATCCTCAATCCAGCGCGAGCATGACCGGATTATCCTGCAAAGCAACCATACGGAAAAAACAGTACTGGCATTATTGCAGGCTGATGATCAAGTCTCCGAACTGGAAGTACAACCCATTGCACTGGAGCAGGCATTTTTACAGTTAACGTCACAGGAGCATGCAGTATGACAAGCTTAACCATGAAAAAACTAACTCTGTATAAAAAAGAAGCGTGGTATGACTTACTCAGTGTTTTGCGTACCCCAGGCTTTGTTTTGCCTGCACTGGCTTTTCCGGTATTGTTTTACTTATTGTTCGGTGTCTTTTTTCGCGGAGGTGCCGGGGCGGATTATTTACTGGTAACGTATAGTTGTTTTGGCGTTATGGGCCCGGCATTATTTAATTTTGCTGCCAGTATTGCCAGCGACAGAGCCCACGGCTGGCTGACCTTAAAGCGCCTGTCACCGATGCCATTCAGTGCCTATCTGCTGGCAAAATTGAGTACCAGCCTGATATTTTCAGTAGTAATCCTGCTATTACTGTTTAGCTGCGGTTACTTTCTGGGGCAGGTTAAATTGCATGCATTACAGTGGTTTTTGCTGGCTCTGATACTGCTGGCAGGCACTTTGCCTTTCGCATTGATCGGCCTGATTCTGGGGTTAACACTGTCTGATAAAACGGCACCCGGCGTAGTTAACCTTATTTATCTGCCAATGGCATTCTTGTCCGGCTTATGGTTACCCATAATGCTGTTACCAGCTTTCTTACAGCAAGTTGCATGGCTCTGGCCCAGCTTTCATTTATCACAGCTTGGGCTAAAAGTCATAGCACAGGATCAGGGTTTTGCTGCAGGCTGGCATATTTTATCTTTATTACTTGTCAGCATAATGCTGGCGGCACTGGCCAGAACTGCATTCAATACCCGTGTTTCAGGTTAAGCCTGTACCATCATTCAGATATACGCACTGGACGGCTTAGTTCAACTTCTGGCTAACCAGTAATGAACTCAGCTGTTCTGCTGCATTTTGTGCTCCCTGTAATTGCGGCAAGTCAGATGCAGAGGTTTTTTTCAACTCTGCCAGTGCATCAAATAACCTCGCCAGCAACTGGTTGATATTTTGCCCTGCTTGTTGCGGGGCATCCTGTTTCGAGCGGGAGTTTTGCAGCAGAGTATCAAGTTGTTCCCGCAGGGCTTTCTGATCCTGCACGGTTTTACAATGCGTTCGTACTCTGGCCTGAACCACAGGCGGATTTACCGGTTTGGTAATATAATCCACTGCGCCCAGCTCCAGCCCTTTTACAATATTGTCAGAACTGTTCACCGCTGTCAGAAAAATGATAGTGATATGCTGTGTATCCGGGTTGGCTTTTAAACGGCGGCATACTTCAAAACCATCCATACCTGGCATCATAATATCCAGTAAAACCAAATCAGGTTGTGGTTCCGCAGCACAAATCTTGAGTGCTGTCTCGCCGGATGTTGCCGCTTTTACCGTATAATCCTGACGTAAAATATCGCTGATAACCTGAATATTATCTGCGGCATCATCCACGACCAGTATGGATTGCTGATGGTTTTTACGATTAGATGTGCTACTAACATTATCTGCTGTAACCAGCTGTTTGGGTGTCAGCCCCAGTATCCGCAAAATCTTGGCCCGCAGAATACGTGCAGAAAAAGGTTTCGCCACATAATCAGAAACGCCCTGCTCAATGGCTTTCATCACGGCAGATTGTTCAAGCGATGACGACAACATAATAAAAGGAATTTTTGCCAATAGTTCATTGGCGCGGACATGCTGCAACAAACCTATGCCGTCAACTTTAGGTAATTGCGCCTCTGCAATCACCATATCAACAGATGTCACAGATAATAATTGAATAGCCTGAGCACCATTACTGGCACTGACAACCCGGCTGAATCCCATCTCAGTAAGCATAGCACTGACAATAAACCTCATATTATCAACAACATCTACCACCATTACCGTCATAAGATGTAAAGGCTTACGATTGCCCGGCATATTATCCGTTGTCGTCAATGACATCTTTTACTCTCCATATATTTACATCAAACACCGGCATTGCTAAATAAGATATTACTAAATAACATTAGGCATATTACAAAAAAAGCACAACAGCTAACAGGATACAAAAAGATGAAGCTGAACCCCGGCCGTAAGTATTACTGGTTGCTTTTATGTTGCTTGTGGCTGCCTTTGTTGTACGCGAATGAGGGAAAAATACAACACTTATCTGTTTACGCGCACAGAGCTAACCCACAATTCTTTGCGGTAACTAAAGATAGTGAAGGTTATCTTTGGTTTGGTACTGCCGACGGATTAATGCGTTACGATGGCTACAGCTTTACCCGCTTCAGCCACGATGAACAGCGGCCTGATTCCCTTTCCCATAATAGTGTCAGTGTGTTACTTCACGATTCCCGCAACCGGTTATGGGCTGGCACCTGGGGTGGTGGCCTTAATTTGTATCAACCTGAAACACAATCATTCAGGCATTACCGGCACCAGCCAGAGCAAACAGGCAGTATCGGAGCAGATCGGATACAAGCACTGTTTGAAAGCCGGGATGGTAGTATCTGGGTAGGTACCAACGGCAGCGGACTGCACCGTTATCTGCCAGAATCCGGACAATTTGAGCATTTCAGCAGTGAAGACCTCAGCAGAGGTAATTTACGTATCTGGAGTATTGCGGAAGATGCAGCAGGCCATATCTGGACAGCAACATCTGATGGCGTAATGCATCTGGACCGGGCAACCGGACAGCTGCACCGTTATGCCGATACAGATTTTGATCATCCTGAAATCCGTACCCTGTATATTGATAATGAACAACGTATCTGGCTCTCAACCCGTCTGAGTTTTGGCCGGTTTGACCCCGCGCAAAAACGATACCAGCCTTACACACTGCCAGAAGGTAACTCTCCTGCGGCCAACAGTTTAAGCCAGCATAATGGCAGTTTATTACTGGCTACCCTGGCAGGGATTTACCGTTTCAATTTATCAGCAATGGAATTTGTTTCTGCCGATGGAAGCGAGCAATGGGAACTGCTCGGCAATCAGGATGTACGGCAAATGCTGATTGACGATACCGGCCTGCTATGGGCGGCTACACGCTATTCCGGTGTGATCAAAGTATTTCCTGAAGCTCCGGCATTCACCTCCTGGAGTAACTACCTGACAGAATACCCACTGGCAGGCCTGTTTTCACAGGTATTGTCTATCACGGCCCGAGCTGAAGGCGGTATCTGGCTAGGCACCGGCAAAGGGCTTGTAGCATTTGATCAGCAACAGTTCAGTCCGCTTTCAGGCCATGAAAACCCGCTGGGGTTAACCCGTTTCAGAATTAAAACTATTGCCACCTTACCTGATGGCCGCTTATTTATGGGAACAGATTCCGGATTATTTGAACTGGAACAATACCAGAGCCTGCCTGTGCCACTCGACTGGTGGCAGGATAGCAATCATTCTATCGAATCACTCAGCACAGACCGGCAAGGCAATCTGTGGGTGACCATGTCAATCGGTACCGGCGTTACCCGCTGGTCAATGGCTACCAACGAAGTAAAACATTATCTGCGTGATATTGAACCTGCTTTTACCATTGAAGACAGTGACGACGGCAGTATCTGGGTAGGAACCGAGGGGCAGGGACTGTTCCGGCTGGATCCGGAAACAGACTCGGTACAACACTTTCATCCCGGTGATGGCAGTATTCATAACGGTTTTATCAATGACGCGGTTCAGACTACCGCCGATACCTGGTGGTTTGCTACCAATGACGGGCTGGAAAAGTTTGATAAAAAAACCGGTAGTTTTACTCATATAAACTACGAATCAGGCGATGAAGGCTTGCTGATACAGTCCGTTATTGCCGATAACAGCGGACTACTGTGGCTAGCGACCAGTATGGGTATTTTACGACTGGAACCAGACAGTGGGGCCATTCATCATTTTTCAGAAAATGACGGTCTGTTAAGTTATAGTTTTAATGCCCGCTCAGCCTTTCGGGCTGCTGATGGGCAAATCCTTTTTGGAGGTATAGACGGTTTTACCGGTTTTTATCCTGATAAAGTCAACGTTAATACCGTCGTTCCGCCCTTAGTTATCACTGCTGTCAGTATTGATGGCAAACCGCAATGGCCAATACCGCAACGTTTGCAATTACCCAGCGATTATAAAAATTTCAGCATCCGTTTTGCTGCTCTGGATTTTCAGGCCAGTGAAGATAACCGCTACAGCAGCCGTTTGCAGGGATATGACGACTGGAGCCAGGGTAACAGTAATGTCGTCAGTTATGGCAGACTATCCCCGGGCAGCTACCAGTTTGAGCTGATGGGCAGTAACAATCACGGAGAATGGAACCGGCAAAGTAAAATATTACCGATAGAAGTGCTGCCAGCCTGGTATGAAACACTATGGTTCAGACTTGTGGCACCTGCCAGCTTTATATTAATGCTGCTGTTACTTTATTACTGGCGGGTTCGCCAGCACAAAGCAATTAAAAGCTACCTGTCGTATAAAATTGAACAACGTACCAGAGATATTTTTATTCTTGGCGATGTAGGTAAAGATATCGCCGCAACCTTCGAACTGGACGTAATCTGCCAGCGAATTTATCAGCATTTGCAGCAGATTATGGAAATCGACTGTTTTGCTATCGGTCTGACCGGCCCCGGCAACCAGACAGTACAGTTTGTCTTTCTGATGCGCCAGAATGTAGCAAGCCCCGGTGTTATTCTGGATATCAACAAAGCAGATACCGCCGAAACCCGTTGCCTGAGAAAACGGCAAAAACTGATAGCCACAACTGAAAGCGATTGGGAACATCACCGTCTGTCCGCCGAAGATAGCCTAAATGGCCCACAAACCCGCAGTGTATTGTGTTTTCCAATAATGGCTGCCAAAAGCCTGTTGGGTGTCATCACCCTGCAAAGCAACCATGAACAGGCTTACACCCCGGAACAAGCCAATATATTGCGCATTATTGCCAGCCATGCCGCTATTGCCATTTCTAACAGTTTGTCTTTCAGAGAGCTGGCCCGCTCAGAGCAACGGCTGGATCTGGCCATGCAAGGTGCTAACGCAGCAACCTGGGAATGGAATACCCAGACAGATAAGCTGATTACCAATGATATCTGGCCTGCCATGCTGGGGTATTTACCCGGTCAACTGGCAGAACTTTGCAGGCAGCGGTTACAAGGGCTACTCACTTTGGTTCATCCTGATGATCAGGAGATAATGCTAACCAGCCTGAAACAGCATCTGGATGGAAAATCAGACATCTACCGTGCCGAATACCGGGTAAAAACTGCCGATAACCAGTGGAAATGGATTCTCAGTATCGGCAAAGTTGTACAAGAGCAGGACTTTGGCGCAATGTCATCCTCACGGGTGTTTGGCATTAATCTGGATATCAGTGATAGCAAAGCACTGGAAGCTGCCCTCACCGAAGCCAAAGAAAAAGCCGAACAGGCCACCCGTGCCAAGTCTGACTTTTTGTCCAACATGTCGCATGAAATCAGAACACCAATGAATGCCATCATTGGCATGAGTCATCTGGCTTTACAAACCGAACTGACCCGCAAGCAACGTAACTATATTGAGAAGGTACACCGCAGCGCAGAGAATCTGCTAGGCATCATCAATGACATTCTGGACTTCAGCAAAATCGAAGCCGGCAAAATGGAAATTGAATGCATTGATTTCCAGCTTGATCTGGTACTGGATAATTTGCTGAACATTATTGGCCTTAAAGCAGAAGAAAAAGGCATAGAACTGCATTTTGATATTGCACCAGATGTGCCGCGTATGCTGCGGGGAGACCCGTTACGCCTAGGACAGATCTTAACGAACCTGTGCAATAATGCCCTGAAGTTTACGGATAAAGCCGGTGATGTTGTGCTATCGGTACAGATGGAACAACAAAACCCAGACAAAGTTCTGCTGGCATTTGCCGTAAGGGATACCGGCATAGGTATGACACCAGAACAACAACAGCGCTTATTCCAGTCATTTAGTCAGGCAGATACCTCAACCACCCGCAAATATGGCGGCACCGGGCTGGGTCTGGTGATCTGTAAAACACTGACAGAGCTAATGGGCGGTACCATTACTGTAGAAAGCGCAGCTGGCAGCGGCAGTACTTTCCGCTTTACCGCCTGGCTGGAAATCAGTAACAGCCTGCAACCCTCTCCGGGATGGCAAATCCAGCAATACCTGCTGCACCATTTGAACGTACTGGTAACAGATGACAACAGTACCGCACGGGAAATTTTACTGACCATGCTACAGCATTTTAAACTGCAATGCAGCGCCGCCTCGAATGGAACTGAAGCCCTTGCCTTGCTAAGGGCAGCCGATCAGCAAAAACCTTTTGATATTGTGCTGATGGACTGGCAAATGGCCGGACTGGATGGAGTAGAAGTGATCCGGGAAATCCAGCAAACCACTCCGTTACATCATCAGCCAGCCGTTGTGATGGTAACCGCTTACGGTAAAGAAGATGCTGAGATAGCAGCTGACGGGCTGGCGATCAGTGCGGTACTGACCAAACCTGTCACCGCATCCACCCTGTTTGATGCCATTATGTCTGCCAGTGGCAAAAAACATATTGCGACGGGCCACACCCAGCAGCGTGATAAGCAGGTGCAGGAGGCAATCAGCCATTTACAGGGCGCGCATATCCTGCTGGCAGAAGACAACCTGATGAACCAGGAACTGACCATTGAAATACTGACAGAGCATGGGATGCAGGTCACACTAGCAACTGATGGTAGTCAGGCTATTACACTAAATCAGGCCATAGCGTTTGATGGCATCCTGATGGATTGTCAAATGCCGGTAATGGACGGCTATACTGCAACACGGATTATCAGAAATAATCCGCTTTACGCCAGCCTGCCAATTATTGCCATGACAGCCAATGCCATGGCTGAAGACAAAGAAGAAGCCCTGGCCGCCGGTATGAACGACCACATCACCAAACCAGTTGATATTAATTCGATGTTCCTGACTATGGCTAAATGGATAACACCAGCCAACAAAGCCGCTACTGCCATAATTGCAGAAGCCACTGCAACAGAGGAACTGACTACCCGAATTTCAGCTACTTCTGTTTCGGCCACAATGCCAGCATTGCCAGAGCTGCCGGGAATTGATATCAGCAAAGGACTGGCCGTTACCCAGCATAATCTCAAACGCTACCTTAAACTGCTGCAACGCTTTGCTCAGAGTTACAATAACTTCACAACAGATTATGCAGCGGCCCTGCAGGATAGCGATGCCACCGCAGCAATGCGTTATGCGCATACTCTCAAGGGTAACGCCGGCAATATCGGGGCCGATGCCCTTCAGACAGTTGCCGCAGAGCTGGAACAGGCATTACTGGAGAGTAAGTCTTCAGAAGCAGATGAAGCAGCGATTGCAACAATAGTGCATCGGGTTAAGCATGCTCTGGAAGAGGTTTTATCAGGATTACAGCAACTGGCCACAGATCAACCGGAACAAAGGCCATCTGCAACTGGTAATCCGGCAGAAATAGCCGCGTTATTTCTCCAACTGGAAGAACAGATCGCCAGCTACGATACTGCGGCGGCTGAAACAGCAGAACAGCTGGCAGACAGCATGCCGGATGTAAAAGCAAAACAACTGATGAAGAAGCTGCTGCAGGCGATAGGCAATTTCGACTTCGAACAGGCAAGCACACTGGCAGAGCAGCTAAAAAGCCAGATAAAACTCCCGTAGTAACTGCTTGTATTCAGAGGTATAGCCTTGTTTATCCTGAATAATCAACTGGCTGTGGATACAAACAGCAGACTCCCGCTGCCAGCTCATCAGTAACCGGCTGGCTGCTTTAGCAGGAGTAGTATGCACCGCACACCGCCTGGCCGCATACCAGCCTTGCTGTTCAGCCAGAGTACCAAAAACAGCAGCTTCAGCAGAAGGAAGAATCAGTTCAAACCGGCCACCCGGCAACAGAAAACGGCCGGCACAATCAAGCAAGGCTTCAAACGGCAGGCTGTCACTATGGCGGGCCTGATGGCGTAGTACATCATTTGCCGCGAGCCGGTGCCGGAAAAAAGGCGGATTAGACACAATTAAGCTATAACCTTTATCCGGCTGATAGGTTAGAATGTCGCCCTTTATCAGCCGGACAACATCTGGCCACGGGCTTGCAGCAACATTTTGCCGGGCCTGTGTTGCGGCTTCATCGTCCAGCTCTACAGCATCAACGGGGATGACACCGCCACTGCGCTGAGTAAGC
>CAZXTH010000062.1:0-1304 GCA_964643585.1 uncultured Pseudoalteromonadaceae bacterium | reverse complement strand
CTGCCCGCACCGATATCCAGAAACGGACCCGCTGCCGGCAATTGTGCCCAGCCACCCAGCAGTAAAGCATCAGTGCTGACTTTCATCGCACAGCGATCATGGGCAATATAAAACTGTTTACACTGAAAACCTGATGACATATATCCTCCGCCGCCAGTGTAAAGTGGCGTACAGTGATTGTCACCAGCAGCAGCCAAGCCTGAGGTAACTAAAATGACTTTTGAAGATTTTCAACTGGATGATGCATTAAACCGTGCCATCACTCAGGCTGGTTTTAAACAGCCAACATTGATCCAGCAACAGGCAATTCCACTGGCGATGGACGGCCGTGACTTGCTGGCCAGCGCGCCTACAGGTACAGGTAAAACCCTGGCGTTTGTGTTACCGGCTATTCAGTACCTGCTGGATTTTCCCCGCCGCGAGCCGGGTTTTGCCAGAGTGCTGGTCATGACACCTACCCGCGAACTGGCTTATCAGGTTTATGACACTTTCCGCCATTTCAGTCAGTTTACCCAGTTGAATGTTGGTGTGATCACCGGCGGTATTAACTACGGCAGCCACAAAGACACTCTGGAAAAGAACAACGATATTCTGGTTGCAACTCCAGGCCGCCTGACCGAGTATCTGGATGAAGAAAGCTTCCAGGCTGATGAAGTAGAACTGCTGATTCTGGATGAAGCTGACCGCATGCTGGATATGGGCTTTATCGGCGAAATGAATCGTATCGTGCTGGAAGCCCGCCGCCGTCGCCAGACATTCTTATTTTCAGCGACTCTGGAAGGCGCTACCTTAGAAAGATTTGCAGGCCGGGCACTGAAAGAACCTGAACGTATAGAGGCTGATCCGTCAAAACGGGAAAGAGGCAAAATTCTGCAATGGGTGCACCTGGCCGACGATAACAGCCACAAACTGGCTTTACTAACCCACCTGCTGCAACAAGAAGATGTCAGTAAGGCTATCATCTTTGTCAAAACCCGCGAACGGCTGGCAACCTTATCCGGCCAGCTGGAAAGCGCTGGCTTACGGTGTTGCTGGTTACAGGGTGAAATGCCACAGGATAAACGGATGCAGGCAATTGAACGCTTTAGCTCCGGCAGAGTAAATATTCTGGTCGCCACCGACGTTGCAGCCAGAGGGTTGGATATCGACGATATCAGCCATGTTATTAACTATGATTTACCCCGCACTGCAGATGTTTATGTACACCGTATTGGCCGCACCGGGCGTGCCGGTAAAAAAGGCACCGCAATCTCACTGGCCGAAGCACATGATATGGCAGTGCTGGCAAAAATAGAGCGCTATAC
>CAZXTH010000061.1:7052-12272 GCA_964643585.1 uncultured Pseudoalteromonadaceae bacterium | reverse complement strand
GTTTAACATGACTTTCCTGCAGGGAAGATAAGCTATCAAGCCAGCTCAGTGCTTTAAAGATATCCTCCTCATGAAAACCTGCCCGGCTTAACTCTTTGGTCAGATCTGCATGATTCACATAAATATCAGATTCGTTATGAATATAGTTTTCAAACAGATAAACGAGGATATCAAACATATTCAGGTACTCCTCACCCTAATGTAGCCACCAGGTACAGCTGCAATTACACCGCTCAGTTCTAGTTGCAGCAAAGCTATGGTTACTTCAGCTACCGGCATATTAGCTCTCTCTGCAATAACATCTACCGCCGTAGCCTCATAACCTACGTTAGCCAACAACTCTTGGTCAGACAAGTCTGTCGTCATATTTTTTTGCTGATCGGTCAATTTAGTTAGACAAGTTTTCGGGAAAAAGCTCCACTCCTCCAGAATATCGGCCACAGACACCACCAGTTTAGCGCCTTGCTGAATTAACTGATGGCAGCCTGCCGCCTGCGGATTAAAAACAGATCCCGGTACTGCAAATACATCCCGGTTATTTTCCGCTGCCAGATTGGCGCTAATCAATGAACCGCTTTTTAATGCAGCCTCTACCACTAACGTTCCCTGACTCAGGCCAACGACGATACGGTTACGTAACGGAAAATATTTTGCCTGAGGTGCAGTATCAGGAAAATACTCAGAGACTATAGCCCCATGCTCTGCAATCTGCTCAGCCAGTTTTATATTAGAACGCGGATAAAGTTGCTGTAATCCACTACCTAATACCGCTACAGTTAGCCCTCCTCCCGCCAGAGCACCGTAATGGCTTTCGCTGTCAATCCCTCTGGCCATCCCACTGGTTACCACAAAACCTTGTTGTACCAACTCTGCTGCAAAATAACGGGCAGCTTGCTTGCCCGCAGGAGTGGGTTGCCGGCTGCCAACCATGGCAATCTGAGGCTGAGATAACACTTCTGCAGACCCCTTTACAAACAACAATAATGGCGGATGCTTTATTTGACGCAATAATGCGGGATAGCGGGGATCATCAAAAGTAATGATGTGATGTTCAGCAGCACTCTCCTGCCAACGCAAGGCATTATCAACCTGCCCTTGAGCTCCCAGCACTAATCGCTCTGCCTGTCTGGCGGTGAAGCCCAACTGACACAAAGTACTGGCAGGTAAACGGAGCAGCTCGGCAAGGGATATATGCTCTGCCAACTGCTGATATTTCAAGCCATCCAGCCCGGGCACAGCCGCAAGAGCAAGCCAGAGAGGTAATTCATTCAACAGGCAGGCATCCTCTATTAACCGGTATCAGCAAAATACCAGACAGTTAATCAAAACAGCTGCACTGCTTTCTGTTCACAGTGCAATTTGCATAACAACAGCTGCCGCTAATTATGGTAAAATCTCGGGCCAGTCTGTTAATAACCCGGATTAGTGGTTAAAATTAAAGCACAGGCGACTTTTCAGTTAAAGTATAAAATGTAGGTTCTATGGCAGTTTTAAAGGTTTTACATTATCCGGATGAGCGGTTGCGCACAGTGGCTAAACCGGTTGAGCAGGTTACGCCGGAAATCCGCCAGCTGGTAGACGATATGCTGGACACCATGTATGACGAAAAAGGCATCGGGCTGGCCGCTACACAGGTTAATGTTCACCTGAGGGTTGTTGTCATCGACCTTTCAGAAGAACGTAACCAGCCAATGGTGTTTATCAATCCGGAAATTACTGAACGCAGCGGTGAAACATCCTATGAAGAAGGCTGCCTGTCAGTACCGCAAAACTATGCTGAAGTTTACCGGGCAGAAAAAGTAACGGTAAAAGCACAGGATAAAGAAGGTAACTGGTTTGAAATACAGGCGGAAGGTTTGCTATCGATTTGCCTGCAACACGAACTCGACCATCTGATTGGCAAATTATTCATTGATTACCTGTCACCGCTGAAACGTGACCGGATCCGCAAAAAACTGGAAAAAGAATTCAGACTGGCCAACCGGGCCTGATACCACCAGACAGGAAGAATTGTGACCCAGCCTCTTCGTATCATCTTTGCCGGCACGCCGGATTTTGCTGCTGTACATTTAACCGCCTTACTGAGCTCTGAGCATAAGGTGGTTGCCGTTTATACACAACCTGACAGGCCATCCGGCCGGGGTCAGCAGTTGCAGGCAAGCCCGGTTAAGCAGTTGGCTCAGCAACACCAGCTCCCGGTGTATCAACCTAAATCTCTGAAAAGACTTCCCGCACAGCAAGAACTGGCAGCCCTTAATGCTGATGTTATGGTGGTGGTCGCTTATGGCCTGTTACTGCCGGAAGCGGTACTGAACAGCCCGCGTTTAGGATGTATTAATGTACATGGTTCCCTGCTGCCGCGCTGGCGTGGTGCTGCCCCGATTCAGCGTTCAATCTGGGCAGGCGATAACGACACGGGTATTACCATTATGCAAATGGATATCGGACTTGATACCGGCGCAATGCTAAGCAAAGTCAGTTGTCCTATTGAAGCCAGTGATACCAGCGCATCGCTTTACCATAAATTATCACTCAGTGGCCCACAGGCTTTATTGGCTGCACTTAATGATTTACCGGCATTGCAACAACAGGCTCAGGTACAGGATGACAGCCTGGCTACCTATGCCGAAAAATTACATAAAGAAGAAGCACAACTGGACTTCAATAAAAATGCTATCGCCCTTGAACGGGAGATCAGAGCATTCAATCCCTGGCCGGTAAGCTATATCACTCTGCCACAAGGCACAGTAAAAGTGTGGCAGGCTGCCGTGATCAGCGAAAAACACCAACATCGCCCGGGTTCAGTATTATCTGCCGGTAAAGAAGGCATCCGTATCGCTTGCGGTGAAAATATTCTGTCTGTTACTCAGTTACAGCCACCTGGAAAAAAGGCGATGTCTGCGCAGGATTTTTTAAATGGCCGGGCAGACTGGCTAAAACCCGGTTTATCTATCGGAACTGTAGATGAAGCCTAATTTAAGGGCACAAGCTGCTCAGTGCTGTTATCTGGTAGTTGATCAGGGAAAATCCCTGTCAGAAGTGCTGCCAGCCGCTCAGCGTAGTTTCAGCAGCGCTGACAAAGCGTTGTTACAGGAAATCTGCTTTGGGGTGATGCGCGTACTGCCCCAGCTTGAAGCTGTATGCCAACAGTTAATGGAAAAGCCGCTTATCCGCCAGCTGCGTCCACTGCAGTTTCTACTGTATGTGGGCATTTACCAGCTGAAATTCATGCGGATACCTGATCATGCTGCCATTGGTGAAACCGTAGAAGCTGCCCGCAGCCTGAAAGGCCAGTCGTTTACCAAACTGATTAACGGCGTATTACGCAATGTTCAGCGCCAGCCTCAATTATTTGAGTTTTCAACCGCTCCCTCTGCGGTTCAGTATAACCATCCTGGCTGGCTGATTAATCAGTTACAGGAAGCCTATCCGCAACAATGGCAAGATATTCTGCCAGCCAATCAGCATAAAGCACCTCTGTGGTTACGGGTTAACAATGCCCGTATCAGTACCGATGCATACTCTGCCATGCTGACAGAAGCTAGCATAGAACACTCGCGCCCGGTGGCAGCACTTTCTTCAGCGGTACAACTGGCAACAGCCTGCGATATCACAACGCTACCAGGCTATGAACAAGGTTTATTTTCCGTGCAGGATGCAGCAGCCCAGTTTGCAGCAACACTGCTTGATGTCACAGACAACCAGCAGATTCTGGATGCCTGCTGCGCGCCCGGAGGTAAAACCTGCCACATACTGGAGCTGGCGCCTAATGCCTCTGTTACCGCTCTGGATAAAGACCCTGCCCGGCTGACACGAGTGCATGACAATTTGCAACGGCTCGGGCTCAAAGCCCACGTAGAAGCTGCTGATGCCGCTGAACCGGTGAGCTGGTGGTCTGGCAAACCTTTTGACCGTATTCTGCTGGATGTTCCCTGCTCTGCTACCGGTGTAATCCGGCGTCATCCGGATATCCGCTGGCTTCGCAAGAAAGATGATATAGCAAGGCTGGCAGACACCCAGCAGCAAATTCTGCAACAGGTATGGCCTTTACTGGCTCCTGGTGGCATCCTGCTCTATGCTACCTGCAGTATTTTACCGGCAGAAAACACCGCACAAATTGAACGTTTTCTGCAGCAACACTCAGATGCCCGTCTGGAAACACTTCCGTTACAACCGGCAGACTCGCCTTTTGGCTGGCAAATACTGCCCGGAACACAGGATATGGACGGCTTTTTCTACGCAAGGTTAAGAAAATCAGAGTAACGCAGCAGATGAAAATCATCATTTTAGGTGCAGGACAGGTTGGCGCTACACTGGCTGAAAACCTGGTAGGCGAACAGAACGATATTACCGTGGTGGATACCAACCCGGATAAGCTGCAAAACCTGCAGGACAGGTTCGATTTACAGGCTGTGCATGGCCAGGCCTCACATCCTGATATTCTGCATAAAGCCGGTGCCGAAGACGCCGACATGATTATTGCTGTCACCAGCAGCGACGAAGTCAATATTGTTGCCTGTCAGGTGGCTTACAGTATTTTTAATACCCCGGTTAAAATTGCCCGAATCCGCAGCAGCCAGTATCTGAAATACCGTGAGCAGCTGTTCCACCGTGATGATATGCCGGTAGACCACTTTATTGCACCGGAAGCCTTGGTAACAAACTATATCCGCCGGTTGATCGACTACCCCGGTGCACTACAGGTAGTAGAATTCGCCGGTGGCAAAATAAGTCTGGTGGTTGTAAAAGCCTATTATGGTGGCTTGTTGGTAGGCCATGCTCTATCCGCCCTGAAAGAACATATGCCACATATCGAAACCCGGGTAGCCGCTATTTACCGCCGGGGCACTGCAATAAAACCTCTGGGCAGCACCATTATCGAAGCCGACGACGAAGTCTTCTTCGTGGCGGCAACCAAACATATCCGTTCGGTCATGAGCGAACTGCAGAAATTAGAACACAGCTACCGCCGTATTATGATTGTTGGTGGCGGTAATGTTGGCTTTGGCCTGGCCCGCGTGCTGGAAAAAAACCATAGTGTTAAACTGATCGAACGCAGCAGAGAGCGGGCAGAATTTCTTTCCAGCGGGTTGGACAACACTGTGGTATGTGTTGGTGATGCTTCAGATCCGGAATTGCTTGAAGAAGAAAACATTGAACAGATTGATATGTTTATTGCCGTCACCAACGATGACGAAGCCAATATCATGTCTGCCATGC
>CAZXTH010000061.1:0-7042 GCA_964643585.1 uncultured Pseudoalteromonadaceae bacterium | reverse complement strand
CTGGCCAAACGAATGGGAGCGCATAAAGCAGTCGTGTTGATAAAACGCGGGGCCTATGTAGATTTACTGCAGGGCGGTGAAATTGATATTGCCGTATCACCACAGCAAGCCACCATATCCGCTCTGTTAACTCATATCCGCCGTGGCGACATTGTGAATGTGCACTCACTGCGCCGCGGAGCCGCAGAGGCCATTGAAGCGATTGCGCACGGAGACAGCACCACCAGCAAAGTTGTCGGCAAACGTATTGGTGAGCTTAAGCTGCCACCAGGAACCTCTATCGGGGCCATCGTCCGTGGCGATACCGCTATTATTGCCCACGACAGTACCGTTATTCAGACCGACGATCACATCATTCTGTTTATGATGGATAAAAAACATATCGTTGAAGTGGAAAAACTGTTTCAGGTCAGCGCCATCTTTATCTGAAGATGACATAACAGCACAGATCAACAGAGCTAATCTTTCCAGAAAGCAGGGGTAAACAGCACCAGCAATGTGAATATCTCAAGACGGCCAAAAACCATAGCAATAGTAAGTACCCACTTACTTGAATCAGGAATCGTGCTGAAATTAGCGGCAACCTCTCCCAGCCCAGGCCCCAGATTATTCAGGCAAGCCGCTGTAGCCGTAAACGCCGTAATATTATCCAGCCCGGTTAAAATAAGCAGCAACATGATAACCACAAACACCAGCGCATAAGCAGCAAAAAAACCCCATACTGCTTCAATGATCCTGTCTGCCAGCGGTTTCCGGCCCAGCTTAATCACGTACACAGCACGAGGGTGTACCAGCCGGTTCAGTTCACGTAAGCCCTGCTTGAATAACAGTAATACCCGTACCACTTTCATTCCGCCACCGGTAGAACCGGCACAACCACCGATAAAACTGGAAAAAATCAGCAAAATAGGCAGAAAAAGCGGCCAGGCAGAAAAGCCATCTGTCGTAAACCCTGCGGTAGTAGAAACAGACACAGCCTGGAATAATCCATGATTCAGTGCTTCAGTCCAATGCGGGTACAGACGGGTTTCCAGCAGCACCAGAAAACAGATTACAACCAGCACCAGTTGAATCAGCGCAAAGGTTTTAAACTCCGGATCCTGCAGGTAAGTCTTCACACTTTTACCGCGAATAGCCGCAAAGTGCAGCGGAAAATTCACGGCACTGATCAACAGAAATACCACACAAATCAGATTAATCAGCGGGCTGTTAAAATAACCGATGCTGTCATCGTAAGTTGAAAAACCACCAATAGAAACGGTCGAAAACGCATGACAGATCGCATCAAACCACCCCATGCCTGCCAGATAAAAAGCCAGCGCACAGGATAACGTTAACGTCAGATAGATATACCACAGGTGTTTGGCCGTATCGGCAATCCGTGGTGTCATTTTATTATCTTTAACCGGCCCCGGCGTTTCAGCACGGTACAGCTGCATCCCACCGACACCCAACATGGGAAGAATGGCTACGGCCAGTACGATGATCCCCATACCGCCAAACCACTGCAGTTGCTGACGATAATACAAAATAGCTTTGGGCAGGGTTTCAATGCCGGTCAGTATGGTGGCGCCAGTCGTTGTTAAACCGGAAAAGGCCTCAAACATCGCTTCAGCCAGTGTCAGCTGAGGATTTGGCAGTAACATAAAAGGAATGGCTCCGGCAGCTCCCAGCACTGTCCAGAATAAAACCACGATCAGAAAACCATCGCGCACTTTCAGTTCAGAACGGTAACGGCGGTTCGGATACCAGATAATAAAACCGATAAGCAAACAAAGCAGAAAAGACAGAATAAACGCCACACCGGCACCATCATTAAACCAGTAGTCGATAAAAGCAGGCGGAATCATGCTGATGTTGAAAATAGCAATCAGCAGCCCGAGGATCCTGACAATAGAGCGATATTGCATGATATGGCAGTTACCATCAGCCCAGCTGTAAATCGCGGGTCATATTCTCATTACGCTCACGGTGTACAATCACGTTGTCTTCAATACGGATACCGCCATACTGGCGGAAAGCATCCACTTTTTGCCAGTTAATATACTGACTGTGTTCTGACGCTGCCAAATCACTCAGCAAGCTGTCAATAAAATATAAACCAGGTTCAATTGTAAACACCATGCCTGGTTCAATTATTCTGGTACACCGCAGGAAAGGATATTTCTCTGGTGCGGGGACATTCGTACCCCGTTCATCAGCCATAAACCCACCAACATCATGAACCTGTAAACCCAGATGATGCCCTAGCCCATGCGGAAAAAACACATTGCTGATTTCTTTTTCCACTATAGCTTCAACCGGTAGCTTAACAAAGCTGAATTCTGCCAGTATCGCGGCGATCTTCTGGTGGCAGCTGACATGCAAATCAGAATACTTTATTCCCGGTTTCAGGCCGTCGACCAGCTCCAGCTGGGCACGGTTTACAGCCTGTATCAGTGCGGCAAACTCATCCTGCCGGTTAAAACTGTAAGTGCGGGTAATATCTGCGGCATAGCCATGAAATTCAGCACCGGCATCAATCAGAAATGAAAATAACTGTTCCGGCTTACGGCGCTCCAGCGCAGTGTAGTGCAAAATCGCATTATTCTGGTTCAGGGCAATAATGTTGCCATACGGCACTTCATTTTCCCCCTGCCCAACAGCCCCAAGATAGGCCAACTGAATATCGAACTCACTACCACCGCCATAAAAAGCTGCTTTAGCAGCATTATGCCCTGCTACTGCCAGTTTATTGGCTTCACGCAGGGAAGCCTGCTCATATTCAGTTTTGTAAGCCCGGTAATAATGCAGAAAAGTAATCACCGCCTCCGGGTTTATTTCGGTAAACCCAAGCGCTCTGGCAACTTCCAGGTATTCCCCCAGATATGCCAGCCGGCTTTTATCATAAGGCAGCAGAGTTTCTACTTTATTGGCTTTATCCAGCAACTGAATATCAAAAAACCCAGCCCAGAAATCTGCTGGCTCATCCGGCACTTTATGCCAGAAATCCTTTGGCCGGTAAAAAATCAGTTTTGGTTTATCCACACCGTTAACGACCAGCCAGCAATTCGGGTTATCAATGACCGGTAACCAGGCTTTAAACAACGGATTTACCTTGAAAGGGTAATCCATATCATCCAGAAAGCGGCGCTTGGCCTGACCGGAATGAATCACCAGCGCATCCAGATTCTCACGCTTCAGCACCTTGCGGGTACGGCTTTGTAATTCTGTAATATGTGCCTGATACAATAGCTGGTAATTCTGCTTCATAGTCACCTTTCTTTCTGATTGTCGCGGACAGGCTCACATCATAGCATTAATCTGTAATCACCCCAATCTGCATACCAAGCAACGGGCTGAAAACGTCCTGAGCAATATTCATGCGGACATTATAAATCTGGTAATAAGCCATAACCGCTTTCACATACTCGCGGGTTTCACGAAAAGGGATCGTTTCTACCCAGACATCCGCCGGCATAGCGTAGTCCTTCGGGATCCACTGTCTTACCCTGCTAAAACCGGCGTTATATGCTGCAGTCGCCATCAGCAGATTGCCATCATTACGGCGCATCAGATAGTTCAGATAATCCGTACCATAATCGATATTCGTTACCGGATTATATAACTGACGCAGCTGTACCGGTTTCTTCGCTATATAATTGGCCGTATCGGGCATAATCTGCATCAACCCACGAGCACCTACCGGAGAATTGGCATCAGCCATAAAAGAGCTTTCCCGCCGGGCAATCGCCATCGCCCAGGCAGAATCTATCTGGGCTTTTTCAGAAAAACGGGTAATTTCATCCTGAAATGCTAACGGGAAACGCAATTCTACGTCATCCCAGTATCCGGCATCTGCCAGTGAAAAAATGGCTCTTTCATGCCATTGCAGGTTATGCGCCAGACGTGCAGAAATCAGTTTCTGCTGCTCAGTCGCACCGTCCTGCAGGAAATTCCATTCCCTGCGGGCTTCGGTTAACCTCCCCAGAGCAAGCCATTCCTGTGCCCGGATAACGGCAGGAACTTGCTGCAGCTGCTTTAGTTCTTCTTCACTCACTTTTACCGGGTTGTGCGCCAGACTCGGTGGCAGTCCCAGGCGGGCAGCGGCCATAAAACCGTAAAAATGCCGGCGTCCAGCCAGTTCACGGAACAAAGGTTCCGCCGCTTCGGTATTGCCCTGTTTGTCATAAGCTCTGGCCAGCCAGTAACGCCAGTTGGTATCTCTGGCAATTTCCGGCGGAAAACTTTCAATAATCTGTTGCACTGCTGGCCAATCCAGCTGCCTTAATGCATGGCTTACCCGCCAGTGCGCCAGATTATTGTCCAGCACTTCTGCCGGCAAACTGTCCAGCCAGTTGTCAGCACGTTTATCTCCTTTACTGGCTAGCGCAATAGCAAATTGCCGCTGCACATCCAATCGTTGAGCATGGGTAAAATAAGGATCTTTCTCATGCCGTTGCCACACCTGCAAAGCTTGATCAGGAGACCGCCAGACCAAACGCTTCAGCCCATAGGCCAGAATATCGCGCTCTTTAACCTGCTTCCCCGGGAAAAAGCCTCTGCGGGCAATTTCAGCAGGATTACGGCGGGTTTGCAGGTACATATCCGCCAGATACTGCTCTGATGTCGGTAACAATGTTTTAAGATACGGAATCAGGCTGGCATCTCCTCCTTCAGCCGATAACTGTACCCGCCGCCACACAACATCAGTCGTCAATGCTCCGGCAGTACGCCATTGGCTGAACAGAGGATCACAGGCTTTAGGCTGGGAGCGGGCAACCGTCCACAATTCCTGAACCTGTGGCCATATTGCAGCTGCATTATCAGGGTCGGCTTTCAACCGGAACATCAAAGCGTGACACTCAAGTTCAGCATCAGACGAGCCCGGATAATTTTCGAGAAATAACCCACCCTGGTTTTTTCTGACCAATTGCATCAGCCAGGGTTTACGTAATGGCCAGTCCAGTGGCGATCCTCTGAACGTTTTAAGGAAGGCTGCAATCTCTTTATTATCGCCTAAATTCCGTAACAACCAGCGTTGCTGCAAATAAGGTTGTAACGGATAATCTTCCAGTTTTTTCAGCAATGCCACCGCATCTGTTTTCTTAACAGAACCCATCTGCCGTTCTGCGCTTAAAAATGCCTGCCGCTGTTCACTGAAATCCGGTACTGCACTGCCGGATGCAGAAGACGTCACCTCTGCAGCAGCTACAGCACAAAACATGCCTGACACTAAAAATAAAAGACCTTTCACAAACAAATTCCTGACGATAAATACTGCAAACTGAAAATCGGCCTATAGTTACTGCTAATCCCGCTGCCGGATTCAAACAAGTGTTTAAATAACGGTTGAAATTTTTCGCGATACGCGACACACTGGCAGAATCAACCTCATCGTACCAGTTGCGAGAGCCGCACCGCGACGCAACCAAGGAGCATATTTATGATTTACCAGAGCAACAACATTAGTGTTGATTATCTGAAACCGGGAATCGCCCGGTTTGTATTTAATGCCCAAGGCTCAGTAAATAAGTTTGATCAGCAAACTCTAATAGAGTGTAAGACAGCTTTGCAACAGTTGCACACAGATAGAAAGCTGCAAGGCGTTTTATTTTGCAGCGCCAAGGATGCTTTTATTGTTGGTGCTGACATTACCGAGTTTCTGGGTATCTTTCAGCGCGACGAAAACGACTTACAGCAATGGATTAAACAGGCAACCGATGTTTTCGATCTGCTGGAAGACTTACCTGTTCCCACTGTTGTAGCGATCAAAGGTTTTGCTCTGGGCGGAGGTTGTGAATGGGTACTGGGCTGCGACTACCGCGTAGCCGACACCACCACCCGAATTGGTTTACCAGAAGTGAAGCTGGGCATTATGCCAGGCTTTGGCGGAACAGTTCGCTTGCCCCGCCTGATCGGCGCCGACAACGCGATGGAATGGATTACTACCGGCAAAGACCGTGGTGCAGAGCAAGCACAAAAAGAAGGTTTACTGGATGCAGTTGTTGCACCGGAAAAACTTGAAGCCGCAGCTCTGTCTGTCCTGGAAGATGCGATAGCCGGCAAGCTGGACTGGCGTAAAAAACGCGCACCAAAACTTGAGCCGCTGAAGCTGAACAAAACCGAAGCCATCATGAGCTTTAATACCGCAAAAGGTATGGTACTGGCAGCAGCCGGCAAGCATTACCCTGCACCGATGCTGGCAGTAGAAACGATAGAAGCCGCAGCCCGTCATGGCAGGGCTGAAGCTATGCTGCTGGAAAACAAAAACTTTGCCAAGCTGGCAAAAACGACAGCAGCTACAGCCCAGGTTGGTTTATTTCTGAACGATCAACTGATTAAGAGCAAAGCTAAAAAAGCCGGTAAAACAGCCACCAAAACCATTAACCGGGCAGCCGTTCTCGGAGCAGGTATCATGGGTGGAGGCATCGCCTACCAGTCGGCACTGAAAGGCGTACCCGTCGTGATGAAAGACATCGCCCCTAAAGCGCTTGAACTGGGCATGACCGAAGCCACCAAACTGCTGGCAAAGCAAGTTGAGCGCAAAAAACTGGATGTTGCAGGCATGGCCAGAGTCATTGCCAGCATTACGCCAACACTAAGCAATGAACTGGTACGCGATGTGGATATCGTGGTTGAAGCCGTAGTGGAAAACCCGAAAATCAAATCAGCCGTTCTGAAAGAAACAGAAGCCCTGCTCAGTGATGATGCCATTCTGACATCAAATACTTCAACTATCTCAATCAACTCTCTGGCCACCGGCCTTAGCCGTCCTGCAAACTTCTGCGGCATGCATTTCTTCAATCCGGTGCATCGTATGCCACTGGTAGAAGTTATACGTGGCAAAGACACCAGCGATGAAACTGTAGCCGCTGTTGTCGCTTATGCTGCCAGAATGGGCAAATCACCGATTGTGGTCAATGATTGCCCGGGGTTCTTTGTTAACCGGGTATTGTTCCCCTACTTTGCCGGTTTCAGCAAACTGGTGCTGGACGGTGCCAGTTTTGCCCAGATTGATAAAGTGATGGAAAAACAATTCGGCTGGCCAATGGGCCCGGCT
>CAZXTH010000060.1:2195-12330 GCA_964643585.1 uncultured Pseudoalteromonadaceae bacterium | reverse complement strand
TGAATTGTCGCATCGTTGATAACTTCTTCGTGCTTAATCAATACCGGGTTGCCCTGCTCGTCCAGCGTGTCACCTGGCTTATACTCAATAAACACTGAAGCCATACGGCGGCCAATCGCATCTTTGGTCGTATTAGACAGTAAGGTACCGCCTTTCGCATCAAGCGAGATATTGACCTGTGGACGGCTGTATTCATCATAACTGGAACTTGCACCGGTAATATGTTCACCCGTCAGCATTACCCGTTTTTCCAGCAATACCGGGCGGCCATCGCGGGTATAGTACAAATCAGATCCGGCCGGAACCCGTCCGTCCATTGCTGCAGTAATATCGCCCTGATCATCAACCAGACGGAATTCCAGTGTTGCTGTTGCACCCAGTATTTCTTTCGCCTGTGCCGTGTCCTGAACACCTGGCAATTGAACCACAATACGGTCAGCACCCTGACGCTGAACCAGCGGTTCTGCTACACCAATTTCGTTTACCCGGTTACGGATAATCGTAATATTCTGTTGCAATGCATATTCGCGGATTTCACGGATTTTGGCTTCGCTGATAGTAACAATCAGGCTTAACTCCGCGTTGCCATCGTTAAACACCAGCTCACGGTCACGCTTGGCCAGTGCTGCACGGGCAGCGGCTTTATCTTCATTAGAGCGGAATAAAATCTGAACATAGCCTCTTTCAATATCGGCCTGAATAGAACGGTAGCGAATACGGTCTTCACGTAAATCTGCACGGAATGCCTGAACCATATCATTCAGGTTTTTATCCAGTGCAGCTTTCATATCAACCGCCATCAGAAAGTGCACACCACCACGCAGGTCAAGACCAAGCTTCATAGGTGATGCACCGATAGCGGTCAGCCATGCTGGTGTAGCAGGAGCCAGGTTAAGCGCAATAATATAATTATTGCTCAGTAATGCCCCGGCTATTTCGCGGGCCTGTAACTGGCTTTCTGTGTTATTGAAACGGGCCAGAACCTGACCATTTTCCAGCACAACAGATTTCAGCGATAAACCGGCATCTGTAAAACGTTTTTCCAGTTGTACGCGTGTTTCCTCAGCGACCTGGCCGCCTCGGGTAGCGCTGATATTCAGCGCCGGATCTTCTGGGTATAAATTAGGTAAGGCATATACAAGGGCGACCAGCATAATGCCGATCACCATAATATACCGCCAGACTGGGTTTTGGTTTAACACGAGGTTATTCCTTTCTGGTTACAGTGATTTCAGCGTACCTTTAGGTAACACAGCGCTGACGGCAGCTTTTTGTACTGTCACTTCAGTTGTTTCATTCAGTGCCAGAACAACAAAATCTTTATCGTCAGTAATTTTGCTGATACGGCCAACCAAACCGCCCTGAGTCAGCACTTCATCACCTTTGCTTAATGCAGACATCAGATTACGGTGCTCTTTTACACGTTTTGCCTGCGGACGGTAGATCAGAAAGTAAAAGATCAGACCGAAAGCAACCAACATGATGATCAGATCCCAACCACCACCCTGAACTGGCTGGCCTGCTGCATCTGCGTAAGCATTGCTGATAAATAAACTCATGGTATTCCCCTTAATTGTTATGAAGTAATCGTTGTTTGTTCAGGCTCTAGCTGTGGTACAGGCAAGCCACGTGCTTCATAGAAGTCCGCAACAAATTGTGCCAAGGTACCAGCAGCAATAGCACTGCGCAATCCCTGCATCAGTTTCTGATAATGGTGCAGGTTATGAATAGTGTTCAGTCTGGCGCCAAGAATTTCATTACAGCGATCCAGATGATGAAGATATGACCTGGAATAATTTTTACAAGTGTAGCAATCACAATTTTCGTCCAGCGGGCCAATATCATCTTTGTATTTCGCATTACGGATTTTGACCACACCGTTACTGACAAACAAATGACCATTACGGGCATTACGTGTCGGCATAACGCAATCGAACATATCAATACCACGGCGTACGGCTTCAACAATATCTTCCGGCTTACCCACGCCCATCAGATAACGAGGCTTATGTGCCGGCATTTGTCCGGTGGTATGGTTCAGAATATTGATCATATCGGCTTTAGGCTCACCTACTGATAGCCCGCCGATTGCATACCCATCAAACCCTATCTCTTCCAGTCCCTGCAAAGAAACATCTCGCAGATTCGGGTACATCCCGCCTTGAATAATGCCAAATAACGCTGAAGGGTTATCTCCGTGTGCTGCTTTACTGCGCTTTGCCCAGCGCAGAGACAACTCCATCGACTTCTTGGCCTGCTGTTCTGTAGCAGGATACGGTGTACATTCGTCAAATATCATCACAATATCCGACCCCAGGGCAGCCTGCACCTCCATTGAGCGCTCAGGCGTCAGCATAATCTTCTCACCATTAAGCGGTGAGCGGAATTTTACGCCTTCTTCGGTAATTTTACGTAATTCCCCCAGACTGAATACCTGAAAACCACCAGAGTCAGTCAGGATAGGTTTATGCCAGTGCATAAAATCATGCAGATCACCATGCTTACGGATAATCTCCGTACCAGGGCGCAGCATCAGGTGGAAGGTATTACCAAGACAAATCTGGGCACCGGTTGCTTCCAGTTCTTCAGGTGTCATACCTTTCACTGTACCGTAAGTGCCTACAGGCATAAATGCAGGGGTTTCAACGACCCCACGTTCGAAGATCATCCGGCCACGGCGGGCCTTACCATCGGTTGTTAGCAGTTCAAATTTCACACTTTACCTCTACACGCCAGAAAAACAGTCCGGCTGAACGCGGCGCATTATAGCAGCAAAGTACTTACAGGGCAGTAATAAGGAGAGTGCCACCAGAGGATAAATACCGCTGGCAGTATATCTCTGCCAGCTGTAGCAGTTAGCTGATAAACATCGCATCGCCATAAGAGAAGAAACGGTATTTCTCCTTAATTGCAGTATCATACGCATTCATAACATTTTCACGGTTACTGAATGCAGATACCAGCATAATCAGTGTAGATTCCGGCAAATGAAAATTGGTAATCAGGGCATCTATCACATTAAACTGATAGCCCGGATAAATAAAAATCTGTGTATCACCATAATACGATACCAGCTTGCCTCCGCCTTGCTGCGCAGCTGATTCCAGCGAGCGAACAGAAGTCGTCCCTACAGCAACCACTTTGCCCCCTCTGGCTTTACAGGCCTCGACGGCCGCCACGACCTCTGGCGAAACTTCGATATATTCGGCATGCATTTTATGTTCAAGTACATTATCTACCCGTACTGGCTGAAACGTACCGGCACCAACATGCAATGTCACAAAAGCAAACTCAACCCCCTTATTTTTCAGGGCATCCAGTAATGGCTGGTCAAAATGCAAGCCGGCGGTCGGTGCTGCAACAGCTCCGGGTTTTTCGTTATAAACGGTCTGATAACGGGCTTTATCCTCTTCAGTATCCGGCCGGTCAATATAAGGCGGTAGTGGCATATGCCCTAACCGCTCCAGCATCGTCAGTACATTATCTTCTGAACACAGTTTCAGCTCAAAAAGTTCGCCATGCCGCTGTACCATTTCAACTTCAGCTTCGTGTTCCAGCAATAATCTTGCTCCTGCTTTAGGGGCTTTACTGGCCCGTACATGAGCCAGAAAATGCTGCTGATCCAGAATACGCTCTACCAGCACTTCCACTTTACCGCCTGAAAGTTTCTGGCCGAACAAACGCGCCGGAATAACTCTGGTGTTATTAAACACCAGTAAGTCGCCAGGCTGTAATTTATGCTGAATATCACGAAAAAGGCCATGTTGCAGTTCACCCGTCTGACGCTGCATAGACAATAAACGGCTGCTGCTGCGTTCAGGTTGGGGAAAACGGGCAATTAGTTCTTCAGGCAGCTCAAAGCTGAAATCGGCGACGCGCATTCAGGAAATCTCAACAGCATTAAAAGCGCGCATTCTAGCAGAAAATCACCAGCAAAGATAAACTCCCCTAAAGCCTGCACTTGGCTTGCAGCACTTCACTGATAACATCTGCCATCATCCGGTAACTGCGGGCGCGGGTTGATGTTGGCCGCCAGGCTACCCCGATATCCCGGTAAGCATGACCATTTGCAGGCGGTTGGGCAATAAGCTCTGTTCCTTCCAACACCCCACTGTTAATTGCCATTTGAGGCATAAAGGTAACACCCAGCTTGTTATTGACCATTTGCGTCAGCGTATGCAGGCTGGTTGCAAAAAATGGATTCACTTTACGACTATCTTCCAGTTCACAGGCCTTAACTGCATGGCCAGTAAGGCAGTGCTCACGTTCCAGCAGGAAAATACTTTCATCCGGCCACTGGCTGATATCCTGATTAAACCCGCGGTCAAGCCAGCCCTTATGCAATACCAGCCTGAAGGCATCCTGAGCAAGTACTTCGGTATGGAACGCCCCGGTTTCATAAGGTAATGCCATTAACACCATGTCCAGCCGGCCTTCAGCCAGCGCCCGCAACGAATTATCAGTAGTATCTTCACGTAATAATAATTGCAGTTCAGGGTAGCGCTCACGGCATAACTGCATTACATCGCTAAGCACAAAAGGTGCAATAGTCGGAATACAGCCCAGCCGGAAAGGACCACTCATCGGTTTTCCCTGGCAACGGGCAAAATCTGTCAGTTCCTCACATTGCTCAATGATGTATCTGGCCTGGCGGACAACATCTTCACCCAAGGGAGTAAAAATAAAGGTCTTATGATCGCGCTCAAGTAGCTGCGCATCCATTGTTTCTTCAAGGTTAGCAATAGCAGCACTGAGAGTAGACTGGCCGATATAGCATGCTTCAGCCGCTCGGCCAAAATGCTGGTGTTCATGCAGTGCCAGCAGATATTGCAGCTGTTTAATACTGGGCAACCTTTTCATTGCTTTCCTAGATTAATAAATGCATTTCTGTTCATCTTAAATGATATATCAGCCAGTGCAAGCGAATCCGGAAAAGGCAGGTATTTCACCCTGCGCAGAAAAAGAAAAGCCCCTGTTATCAGAGGCTTTATATGACACCCATTACTATTTCAGGAAAAAATAGCTTTTATCAGGAAGAAGAAAACAATTGATAAGCCAGCACCAATAGGTAATGTAATTACCCAGGAAATAAAGATATTACGCACAACGCCCAGATTCAACGCTGCAATACCACGCGCCAGACCTACACCTAAAATTGCCCCGACCAGCGTTTGGGTTGTAGAAATAGGCAACCCGGCACCAGATGCAATCAGCACGGTAGAAGCTGCTGATAATTCTGCGGCAAAACCGCGGCTTGGTGTTAAGTGCGTGATCGCCGTACCTACGGTCTGAATAACTCGTGCGCCTAATGTTGCCAAACCAATTACGATACCAATAGCGCCTAAAGGTAATACCCACCACGCCATCTTAATTTCAGAACCAAACTCGCCACCAGATGAAACTACACCAACAACTGCAGACAAAGGCCCAATCGCATTAGACACATCGTTAGAGCCATGCGCAAATGCCATACAACAGGCAGAAACAATCATCAGCACGCCAAAAATCTTTTCGACGTTGTTGAAATGCATTTCACGGTCAGCTTCAGGGTCAATTTTGATTCTGCCGATAATCACTCTGCCAATAATACCAACGACAATGCCTATTGCCAGAGACATATAGATCCCATTGGCAACAGACATGCCCAGGCCGATATGAACCAGGCCTTTCTTAATGGTAATCAGTGACATAATAAAGCCAGCAAACACCATATAAAACGGTACATACTTTTTGGCATTTTCAATCGGATTATCAGTATCGAAAATCAATCGCTGTGCGCTTATAAACAGCAGGTAAGCCACAATGCCTGACAAAACAGGGATAAATACCCAGCTACTGACAATACCCAGTACTTTGCTCCAGTATACCGCTTCAGAACCAACAGCAACTAAAGCAAAACCGATGATACCGCCAACGATAGAATGGGTTGTAGAAACCGGCCAGCCAAAGTACGACGCCACCAACAGCCAGCTACCGGCAGCCATTAATGACCCAATCATGCCAAACACAAGGTAATGCGGCACATCGGCAAAATTTGAAGCATCGATAATGCCGCTACGGATAGTAGAGGTAACTTCTCCTCCTGCCAGATAAGCACCGGCAAACTCAAAGACAGCAGCAATGCAGATAGCTTGCTTGATAGTCAGCGCTTTGGCGCCAACAGAGGTGCCCATTGCATTGGATACGTCATTCGCACCAACACCATAAGCCATAATGAAACCGAAAATAGTGGCAATAACGATCAATACGAGACCGTAGGATTGCAGAATATCCATAACAAGTACCTGTTGGGTTTAACCTTAGCGGGCCAGCATAATTTCGAGACGGGAGCCAACGCGTAATGCTACGTCAGCCAGATCGCCTACCCACTCGAGGGTGCGGTATAAAAAGATAACATCCACCGGATTCATATCTTTCTCTGCCACACGGACCTTTTTGCGAAGTTTGATTTGCATTTTGTCGGTGTCGTGCTCAATAGCATCCAGTTTTTCAACCATCTTGATAACTAATGTCACTTCACGACCACGGAAACCGGTTTCCAACAGTTCTTCCAGCTCGGTAATTACATCCTGAGCCATAGCTGTTGCATCAATGCAGCGCTGAACATAAGCGTGGAAATCGGTCTGAATATCTTCAGGGATCTCAAGTTCACGTCCAAGAACCCGGCCTGAAATGTCTTTTGCTTTATTCGCAATTTTGTCCTGCTGCGAAACCAGCTCAAGAATATCGGTACGTTCTACCGGTAAAAATAACCCTCTGGGCAGATTTACCCGTATTTCGCGCTTTAATTTGTCAGCGTCTTTCTCCAATGCAACAATTTTCTCCCGGACCTGAGCAGCCTGTTCCCAGTCTTTGCGATACACCGCTTCAAAAAAAGGCAGCATTTGTTCGCTGGCCTGGTGTACTTTCCTGATATGTTCTTCAATTGGCTTAATCGGTGATTTAGCGAAAACTGACAAAAAAGTACTGGCTGGCATAATCAGACCCTATAGAGTTTGGGTTGAACAATAGTCGGTGTATTGTAACTGCAATTAAACTGCAATAAAAATGAAATATTAGTCTCTGCTGAACCCCATAAAAAAACTCCCGCTCACTTACGTGAAACGGGAGCCATAGCTATCAGTCATAAAATGCTGACGAATCAGCTACGTGCATCCTGTTCCAGTTTTTCCTCACTGCTGTGACGCACGACTTTACCTTTCACCAGGAAAATGATGTATTCCGCTACATTTTTACAGCGATCCCCGATGCGCTCAAGCGAACGGGCCGACCACAGCACATTCATTACTTTGGGAATCGAACGCGGATCCTCAATCATATAGGTCATCAACTGGCGGGTGATCGCTTCATATTCACGATCCACCTTTTTATCTTCTTTATGCACAGCCAGTGCAGCTTCAACATCCATCCGGGCAAAAGCATCCAGCACATCATGCAGCATCTGGCCGACATGCCGGCCCAGATTATCCAGATTAACCAGTAAATCCTGCTGCGCGCTGTTAAATGACTCCAGTGCAACTTTTGCAATACGGCGGGTTTCATCGCCAATCCGTTCCAGATCCGCAATCGTTTTAATAATTGCCATAATCAACCGCAGATCGCTCGCAGCTGGCTGCCGTTTTGCAATAATGCGGGTACATTCTTTATCAATCTGCAGTTCCCAGTCATTAACTTTAAGATCATTAGCAATAACCTGCTGTGCTAATTCTGAATCGCTGTTAGCAATGGCAGACAATGCATCATGCAGCTGCTGCTCTATCAGCCCTCCCATTGCCATGACATGGTTACGAACCTGTTCTATTTCCTCATTAAACTGACTGGAAATATGCCGGGTTAAATTTAAATTATTCATACGCCCCTCCACTACTCTGGTGCCTGAAACAGGTTATGCCGATAGCAAGTATCAGCCGAAACGCCCGGTAATATAATCCTCGGTTTGCTGCTGTCCGGGATCGGTAAAAATCTTGTTAGTCACATCAAACTCAGTCAGTTGTCCCATATTAATAAAAGCCGTGTAATCCGACACTCTGGCCGCCTGCTGCATATTGTGGGTAACAATCACAATCGTATATTGCTGCTTCAGTTCATAGATCAGTTCTTCCAGCTTCAGCGTCGAGATCGGGTCTAATGCAGAAGCAGGCTCATCCAGCAGTAATACCTCCGGCTCTATCGCAATTGCTCTGGCAATCACCAACCTTTGCTGCTGCCCACCAGATAAACTCAAGGCACTCTGGTGCAACCGGTCTTTAACTTCAGCCCACAAGGCTGCTTTACGCAAGGCATTTTCAACAATTTCGTCAAGCTGGCGTTTACGGGTTATGCCCTGCAACTGCAATCCGAAAGCCACATTATCATAAATACTTTGCGGAAAAGGATTCGGCTTCTGAAACACCATACCCACTTTGCGCCTTAATACTGCAACATCAATATCCGGCTTATAAATATTCTGTCCGTCCAGCAATATTTTTCCGGTCATCCGGCTGTTTTCCATCAGCTCATTCATGCGGTTAAAACAACGCAACAAGCTCGATTTACCACAACCAGAAGGCCCGATAAATGCCGTTACCCGGTTAGACGGAATCACCATACTGATATTTTGCAGTACCGGTTTTTGATCATAGTACAGGCTGACATCGTCTACCTGAATTTTTCCCTGTTCTGTCTGCTTCATTATCGGGCCAGTTAACCTTGTTAATGCTGATATTTGCGGCGCAATCTGTTACGAATTCTGAATGCTACCGTATTCAGCAGCAAAATCAGCAACACCAGTACCAGCGCAGTGATATATACCAGAGACTGTGTTGCATCCGCATCAGGACTCTGCAAGCCGCTATCATAAATCTGATATCCCAGGTGCATAATTTTGCGATCCAGATGCACATACGGGAAAGTGCCATCAACCGGTAATGCCGGAGCCAGTTTAACCACACCGACAAATAATAAAGGTGCTACTTCACCGGCAGCCCTGGCAATTGCCAGGATCAGTCCGGTAATCATGGCCGGTGTCGCCAGTGGCAGTACCACTTTCCATAGCATTTCTGCCCGGGTTGCTCCCAGCGCATAAGCTCCAAGCCTCAGCTCAGCCGGAATCCGCGCCAACCCCTCTTCGGTGGATACAATCACTACCGGTAACGTCAGCAATGCCATCGTCAGTGAAACCCATAACAAACCAGGAGTTCCAAATACCGGGCTTGGTAATTGGTCGGCATAAAACAAGCGGTCAATACTGCCACCAAGGATATAGACAAAAAAGCCCAGTCCGAATACCCCGAAAACTATCGACGGTACACCAGCCAGGTTATAAACAGAAATCCGGATCAGCCGAACCAGCAAACCTTGTCTGGCATATTCGTGCAGATAAACGGCTGCCAGTACACCTATAGGTGTTACAATAACCGACATCAACAGCACCATAATAACAGTGCCAAAAATCGCCGGAAAAATACCATTCCCTGCACTGTGCTCAGATGCACTACTGACAAACTGCCATAAGCTACGGCAATATTGCACTAGCTTATGCCATACCGACCACTGATTCGGCAGCCAGAGTTCTGAGTTACCGGCATCAAATGAGCGGAACCTGCCATCAGCCAGCTGCAACACAATTTGTCCGTCACTGGCTGGTTGCAAAATACCATACCAGTAATAACCGTCCCCCGAAGCAACCATAGCAGCCTGAACAGGATAACTGATATTGCTTACATCACTGCCGTTATACCATTGCAGCCTTTTACCAGGTTGCTCTGTGCCTAGCCGGATTAAATACCGTTCAGCTTTATTATCATGGCTGGTGGAGTGCGCTTCATAATGCAGCAACTCCCCCAGAACAGTATGTATTGCCTCATTACCGGTATTTTTTACCGTCAGTTGTACTATAGCCGGTGGCCAAAAGTGCCCTAAGCCTTTTACCAGCAATAAACCGGATAATGCTATCAGCAATAACAGGCTACAGCTAACGGCTCCGGCATTCAGCCAGATCCACGGAGTTCCTGTATTAAACCAGTTTCTCATGCTCAGCCCTGTTATAAACCACGGTACTGCCGGCGCAGGCGCTGTCGCACCAGTTCCGCAACCGTATTGGCACAGAAAGTAAAAATAAACAGCAATACCGCCGCCAGAAACAGAATTCTGAACT